>DAOMZC010000486.1:0-5384 GCA_035437965.1 Pseudomonadota bacterium | reverse complement strand
GTCGAGCACGTACACCGGCTGGGCGCTCTTGCGGTCGAGCGGCTTGCGCTTGCCATCGGTCCACAGCGGCGAGCTCGCCGCTGCCATGCTGGTGACTGCGTTGGGGCTGTTCATGCCCTGGGTGGTGGCGATCACCGTATAGGGGGCGAAGCTGCCGGCCCCCTGGCCGCGCCCGACCGCGGGCAGCATGTCGAGCTGCTTGACGCCCGAGATGAAGTTGGCCGCGAAGACCACTCCGGCGAGAAACTCGCCGTCGTCGGGATAGGGGCTGCAGGCCCCGGTCAGCAGCGCGGCGACGCAAAGGAGCCCCAGCGTCCGCAGGCCGCGGCGGGGTGCGGCCGTCGGCGCCGGCGGGCAGACAGGGACTTCCAGAGCGGGATCGGCTGACGGAAACGGGCGGGGTCGCGTGGGCATACAGGCGCTCCTAAGCGGCGGGAATAATTCCGCAGACCGCGCCCGCATGGCAAGAACGAAACTACCGGGCGGCTACTCGTCCTCGGCGTCATCGCGGTCTTGCACCGCGCCGTGGCAGAAGTTCGCGTGGCGCTTGGTCGCCAGCGGCGGCGGCTTCTTGTCGCCCTTTACCGGCTCGGCGTCGAGGCGGAGCTGCTGCACCGCCGCCCGCCGCTCGGCGAGCTGCTTGGGGTAGCGGCCGCTCGTGAACTTGGCCAGCGCCTCCAGGGTCGACTTCCACAGCACCGTCGGCGTGGTCGGCTCGGGGATGAGCGCGATCAGCCCGACCAGATCCTCGACCGTCGCCGAGTCGGGCTTTGGCTGCTGCAGCTGCTCGCTCAGCACCGGCAGCACCACCTTGTCGCGCAGGACCAGCTGATCATCGGAGTCGGTCTGGCACCAGGTGAGCCGCGTGTTGAGGCGCGCGATGACCGCCTCGGCCTCGATGCGCGGCCGGCCGAGCAAGAGGCGCAGCGCCGGCACGAACTGCCCCTGGCCCTTGCCGAGGTTTGTCAGCATGATCCCGACGATGCGCGCCCGACAGTCGGAGTCGCAGTCCGGGCCGATGAGGAACGTCTCGAAGTATTTCTTCAAAGTGGCGCTGAGGAGCTTGAACTTCACATGCTCGACCTCCTCGCGCTCGGTGTTGTTCATGCTCGCCCCGATCTGCACCGCCAGAAGCAGCGAGCCGACGAGCCGCGAGCCGTGCGAGTAATCGAGGAAGCGCTGGATCGCCAGCCACTGCCGGCGCTCGAACACGTCCTGCAGGAACTCGTCGAACAGGCCGACGAGCTTGAGGAGGTTGGCGTGGACCTCGCGATCGTCGCGCAGCAGCACCATCGGCCCGTCCAGCTTCTCGGTGGCCGCGATTCCCTCCAGATCGTCGGCGACGACCTGCTCAAGGGCGTTGGAGCGCGGGTCGAGGATGTCCTGCTTGCACGCATCCACCCCCGGCGAGCGGACGCCGTAGCGGTTGGTGCAGGTCACCCAGTAGGCGGCGAGCAGCCGGCGGTAGTACGCCTCGTCCTTGTGCTCGATGTTGGTGAGCACGCTGCGCATGTACTCGGGGTTGTCGCGCCCGAGCTCCAGCGCGTAGGACATCGAGACATCGGGGTCGAGGATCTGCCCGCGCGACAGCGACAGCAGCACGCCGTAGCGCTGCTCGACGGTATCGCCGCCGCGGGCGGTCAGCGTCTGCAGGTTCTGCGACAGGATCTTGGCGCGCTCGACCTTCCAGGTGTTGTCGGCCTGCTCGCGCGCCATGCGGGCCTGCAGATCGGCCTGCCGCTCGGCGAGCTTGGACTGGTTGCACTGGTAGGTCGAGGTCGCCACGATGCCGGCCAGGCCAATGACGAAGCTGGAAAAGAAGCTGGAGTTGGTCGAGATGAACTTGCCGATCGCCAGCAGCATCGAGCCGCGGCGCCGCCGGGGACCCTCGCCGGGCGGCGGGCTCGCGGCGCCCGCATCGGCACCCGCCGCGGCGCCCAGTTCGTTGGAGTCCTTGGCGTCCTTGCGTTCTTGGGCTTCCTTCACTTCTTGCCCTGCCTCATTAGACTTCATTGGACCTCATAGCCCCTCAGTATCTGCGCAGGAACCGTACGCGTAAAGCGGGTGCACTTTGCCGCGTGCAGCTTGGCGCGCGCCAGTATATAAACAGAGTCGATGCGAACCACGCCGCCGCTCTGCTCCAGTCCCCAGCCCATCCACGGGCGTTCTAGAACCTGGAGCCCTGGCGGCCCCAGGGAAATCCGGGGCCCTGGCGGCCCCTTGGCCACGGCCCTTTCCCGCTGGTGGCCGCTCCTTGCGGTCGCCGCCGTCGCGCTCGTGCTGTTGTCGACCCGCGCGGCCTGGGCCGACGGGCTCGAGACCGACCTCGGCGACCGCCTCAAGCAGTTCCTCAACCGCCCCGACCGCAGCTTCGGCTGGGCCTACCTCTTGTCGTTCGCCGCCGGCCTGGCCACCAGCCTGACCCCGTGCGTGTACCCGCTCATCCCGATCACGGTCAGCCTGTTCGGCGCCCGCGACGCGCAGAAGAACCGCCTGCAGTCGCTCGGCCTGGCGGCGTGCTACGTCGGCGGCCTGGCCACCATGTACACCGGCCTCGGCGTCTCGGTGGGCCTGGCCGGCGGGCAGTTCGGCTCGTTCATGACCAGCCCCTACTTCATGGTGCCGGTGGCGGTCTTCTTCCTGCTCATGGCGGCCTCGATGTTCGGCGCCTTCGAGCTGGCGCTGCCGTCGGAGCTGCAGGGCCGCCTGTCGCGCGTCGGCGGCAAGGGACCGCTCGGCGGCTACCTGATGGGGCTGGTCGCCGGGATCATCGCCGCGCCGTGCACTGGTCCGCCGCTGGCCGCGCTGCTGGTCTTTGTCAGCACGCAGAAGTCGGTGTTCATCGGCGGCTCGCTGCTGTTTGTCTATGCGCTGGGGATGGGCGTGTTGTTCTTCGCCATCGCCGGCTTTGCCATGCAGATGCCCAAGTCGGGGACGTGGATGGACGCGGTCAAGACCGCCTTCGGGGTGATCATGATCGTCGCCGCGCTGTACTTCCTGCGCAACGTCCTCGCGCCGCTGCGCGCCTACGGGTGGGCGGGCGCGAGCTCCTTCCTCATTCACGGGGCGATTGCGGCGACCGGCATCCTCATCGGCGGCCTGCACCTCAGCTTTCACGACGGGCCGGTCAAGGTCGCGCGCAAGCTGCTCGGGATCCTCCTTTTGACTTTCGGAGTGTTCGGCATCGTCGCCTCGCTGCTGGCGGCGCCGAGCCAGCCGGCGGTCGGGGCGGGCGGCGCCCAGGCTGCGCAGCTGACCTGGCTCGGCGACGAGCCGCAGGCGCTGGCGCGCGCCCAGGCCGAGCACAAGCCGCTGCTCATCGACTTCGGCGCCGAGTGGTGTCTGCCGTGCAAGCAGATGGAGCTCAAGACCTTCTCCGACCCGGCGGTGCGGACGGAGCTGGCGCGGTTTGTCCTTCTGCGCATCGACTGCACCGAAGAGACCGAGGCCAACAAGGCCCTCATGAAGAAGTACGACTCGGACACGCTGCCGTCGGTGCTGGTGTTTGACAGCGCGATGAAGAAGGTCCTTACGATCTCGGAGTTCACGCCGCCGGACAAGCTGCTCCCCGTCCTGCAGCAGACCCGTTAGGCGACCCGTCCGCGACCGCCGCCACTGACGATCCAGACCTACCCCCGACCTCGATTCCGGCTGACAGCGCATGAAGAAAAAGCAACCACCCGGCAAGAGCCCGCGCGCCGCCAGCAAGGCCCAGCTGCCGCTGCGGCCGACCGGCGCCGCGCCCAGCGACGCCGAGCCCGCGTCCGGCGAGCCCGCCTCCCCCCGGCAGCACCTGAAGCTGCCCGAGGTCCTCGCCGAGCTGGAGGCTGCCGCCAAGGCGCTGGAGGTCCGCCTCACCTATGAGGCCATCGGCGGCGAGCTCGGTGCCGGCGGGCTGTGCAAGGTCAAGGGGCAGTGGCGGGTGATCATCGACAAGCGCACCACGCCCTCCGAGCGCGTGTCGGTGCTGGCGCAGGCCCTGTCGCGCTTCGATTTCCCGCGCCTGCGGCTGTCCCCGCAGGTCCACGAGCTGCTGGTCCGCGTCGCCCCCGCACCCGAGGCCGCGGGCAGCGCCGAGGCGACAAGCGCCACCGACTCCGCGAGCAACGCCGATTCCGCGGGCACTACCGACTCCGCGAGCAACGCCGATTCCGCGGGCACTACCGAGTCTGCGAGCAACGCCGAGTCCGCGGGCACTACCGAGTCCGCGAGCGCCACCGAAACGGCGGGCACCGTGGCGGTCGAGGTCACTACCGAGTCCGCTGCCTCCAAGTTTCCCGCCGAGGGCGCCGCCGCTGGGACCGCGGCGTCACCGCCGTCATGAGCGAGCCGGATTCACGAGTTGCCGCCGCGCTGCGCACGCTGCGTCATGTTCCCGCGGCGACCGGCGCGGTCATGTTCATCCGCCACGCCGAGCGGCCCGAGCTTCCCAAGGGCGAGCTCGGGGATGAGGTGCTACTCACCGAGGCGGGGGCGGCGAGCGCGCGCCGCCTGGGAGCACAGCTGCGCGACCGGCTGCGCCGCGTGCACACAAGCCCCGTGCGCCGCTGCCAGCTGACCGCCGCCGAGCTGCTCACCGGGGCCGAGCTGGCCGTCTCCCCGATAGTCGTGCCGCACCTGGGCGAGCCCGGGCTGTTCGTGCAGGACGGGCTGCTGGCCTGGCCGCAGTTCCGCGAGCACGGCGTGCAGGGGATGGCCCGCAAGCTCAGCCGCAGCGAGCCGCTGCCCGGCTTCCGCCCCGCCGCGCAGGGCGTCCAGCACCTGCTTCACGAGCCGCTCGCCAGCCTGCCCCCGGCCGGCGGCCTGGACGCCTACGTCACGCACGACTACATCCTGGCCGTCACCGCCTCGCTGCTGCTCGGTGAGGACGCGCCGTGGCCGGACTTTCTGGAGTGCCTGTGCGTATGGCGCGAAGGCGATCGGCTGGTCTTCAGCTTCGCCGACCAGCGCGGGCTGCTGCCGCCCGAGCTCGGCCCCGAGCACGGCCCCGCCGCCGACTCCGGCCCCGCCGCCGACTCCGGCCCCGCCGCCGACTCCGGCCCCGCCGCTGACTCTGGGCGCGCCGACTAGACGTCAGCCCGGGCGCGATTCCCGCAGCGGCAGGGTGATCGTGAAGGTCGTGCCGGTGCTCGCGGTCGTCACCTCGATGCGGCCGCCGTGGTCTTCGACGATCTCGTGGGCGAACGCCAGGCCGAGGCCGGTGCCCTGGGCCCGCGTGGTGAAAAACGGAGTCCAGATCTTGGCCACGATGTCGGCGGGGATTCCCGGCCCGGTGTCGCGCACCTGCAGGATCACCTGCCGCCCGACCACCGCCGCAGACAGCGTTACCCGGAGCGCGCGGCCGTCGCTGACCTCGCGGCAGGCCTGCACCGCGTTGTGCGCCA
>DAOMZC010000485.1:2652-5395 GCA_035437965.1 Pseudomonadota bacterium | reverse complement strand
AGGTGGGCGAGCGACGGGCGGGCAGTTAGGCTAGGTATGTGGCTGTGCGTTGCACGGCGGCCGGGTGCGTGATAAAAGTGCCGCCGTGAGGCTGCTTGCGATCGATACTGCTACGACGCTGTGCGGGGTGGCTGTGCTCGATCTGGAACCGCAGACGGCAGGCGGGGACATCGGGCTCGGCGGCGGGCAGGGTGGGGTCCGGGCGGCGGTCCGGCGTCACGGAGTAAGCACCCACTCCGAGATGCTGCTGCCGCTCATCGCCGAGGTCCTCGGCGAGCTCGCGAGCTCCCCGCGCGAGCTGTCCGCGGTGGTGTGCGGCGCCGGCCCGGGTTCGTTCACCGGGCTGCGCATCGGCATCGCGACGGCCAAGGGCCTGTGCTTCGCGCTGGGGATCCCGCTCGTGATGGTGTCGTCGCTGCACGCCCTGGGCGTGGGGGCGCTGCAGCGCAGCGCGGCGCCGCGGCCGGTGCTGGCGACCTTGAACGCGTTCCGCGGTCAGGTGTTCGCGCGGCTGGTCCTGCCAGCCGGTTACCCGCCGGAGGCCGACCTCCAGCGCCTGCTCGCCGAGCACCCGGCGCTGCTCACCGATGCGGTGTGGGCCCCGGCGGCGCTGGCGGCGCTGCTTTTGCCCTGCGCCGAGCAGCTCGGGCTGTGCGGCGGCGGCCTTACGAGCTATCCGGTGCTGCGCCTTCCGGGGGCCCGGGTCGTCGATGAAGATCCGGCGCCGCATCCGCTGGCCGTGCTGCAGCTCGGCGCCGCGCGCCTCCACAGCGGCGAAAGCGACTCGCTCGCCGCCGCCTCACCAAACTACATCTGCGCCTCCGCCGCCGAGGAGAACGCCGCCACCGGGCGCGCAGTCACCGGCGGGAGCTAGGAGCATGGACGCCGTCATCGGACTCGGATCCAACCTCGGCCCGCGCATCGAATACCTGCGCAGCGCCGCCGAGGCGCTGGGCACGCTCGGCACGGTGCGCGCCCGCTCGGCGGTCTACGCCACCGCGCCGGTCGGCGGCCCGCCGCAGCCCGACTACCTCAACGCCGCCCTCTGGCTGTGCACCGACCTCGAGCCGCTTGCGCTGCTCGACCAGCTCGGCACCCTGGAGCGGCACGCCGGGCGGGTCCGCGATCCGGCGGTGCGCAACGAGGCGCGGACGCTCGATCTGGACCTGCTGCTGCTCGGCGATCACGGCGAGGTCGTGCTGGTCCTGCCCGAGCTCGTCGTCCCGCACCCGCGCTTTCACGAGCGCGCCTTCGCGCTGCGGCCGGTCCTCGATCTGGACCCGACCCTGAACCACCCGGCGCTCGGGCTGTCGCTGGGCGCCCTCTTGGCCGAGCTGCCGCCCGACGCCCAGGCGGTGCGGCCGGTCGGCTGGCTGTGATCGGCGGCAGCCCTCGGGGAGCCGCGCTCAGCTCACAAGCAGGATCACCCCCGCCACCGTGATGACGATTGCGAGCAGCCGCCGCAGGTGCAGCCGCTCGGTGCCAAGATACAGGCCGATCGGCACCGCGAACAGCGGCGCCAGCGAGGACAGCGGCGCCGCCACGCTCAGGTCGCTGTGCGACAGCCCGTACACGAAGATCGAGCTGCCCACCAGCGCCTCGATCAGCACCGTCGGCAAAAACCGCCGCAGGTGGGGCCGCGACAGGAGGAGCCGCTCGGCCGACCCGCTCGCCCGCCGCCGGCGCCGCTGCACCAGCCACATCCCGCTCAGCAGCAGCACCGCCATGAAGTAGCGAAACGTATTTACCAGGAACATCGGCAGCAGCGCCGCCCCGCGCCGGATGCAGTAGGCGTTGCCCGCCCACAGGATCGAGGTCACGATCGCCAGCGCCACTCCCCCCGCCAGCGTCCGCCCGCGCGCCGGAGCCCGCTCCCCCGGCGGCACCTGCAGCATCACCAGCCACGCCACCCCGCCGATGCAGCAGGCAATCCCGAGCGCCCGCCCGCCGCCGATCCGCTCGCCCAGGGTCAGCGCCCCGAGCAGCGCCGACCACACCGGATACGCCGACGAGATGGCCAGCGCGGTCGGCGTGCCCAGCCGCAGCGCCGTCATATAGAACACCAGGTCGCCCAGGCCGTAGGAGCACAGCATGGACAGGCTGAGCCAGCCGAGGTTTGCCCACCGCAGCTGCCCGAGCGCCTGCGGCCCCACGGTGACCAGCATCGCCAGCGCGAACAGCGGCAGCACCAGCAGCGAGCGCGCCAGGTTCACCTCGGCCGGCCCGACCCGGCTCGCCTCCCGCGCATAGATCGCCGAGCCGTAGGCCCAGGTGAGCGAGCTGGCGAGCGCGCACGCCGGCCCGAGCCAGCCCTTTTCCGCCCCCGTCCCCGCCTCGGCAAGCAGGGGCACCACGCCGGCCAGGGCCGCGCCAGATATGAAATCGCTGAGCATGAAGTTCCGGTCGACCCCGCCGCCGGCGCCGACCCGGCGGCATACTAGACGGATCCGCCCCGCCCTGCACGCGCAACCGCCCGGCCATGAGGTGAACACCTCTAGAGAGGGGAAGCGGGTTGCGCCGCGGGGTGGTGAACACCTCAAAGCCTGAAAGCGGGTTGCGATGCGGGGTGGTGAACACCTCAAAGCCGGGAAGCGGGTTGCGATGTGGGGTGGTGAACACCTCAAGCCGGGCGAAGCGGGTTGCGATGCGGGGTGGTGAACACCTCAAAGCCGGGAAGCGGGTTGCGCCGCGGGGTGGTGAACACCTCAAAGCCGGGAAGCGGGTTGCGATGTGGGGTGGTGAA
>DAOMZC010000485.1:2481-2552 GCA_035437965.1 Pseudomonadota bacterium | reverse complement strand
CACCTCAAGCCGGGCGAAGCGGGTTGCGATGCGGGGTGGTGAACACCTCAGCTGGGGAAAGCGGGTTGCGA
>DAOMZC010000485.1:0-2381 GCA_035437965.1 Pseudomonadota bacterium | reverse complement strand
GTGAACACCTCAGCTGGGGAAAGCGGGTTGCGATGCGGGGTGGTGAACACCTCAGGTGGGGAAAGCGGGTTGCGCCGCGGGGAGGTGAACACCGCAGCTGGGGGAAGCGGGTTGCGCCGCGGGGAGGTGAACACCGCAGCTGGGGAAGCGGGCAGGGCCTCGCGGCTGCGCGGCGCCGCTTTTCTCGGGGTGGGGTCCGTGCTAGCTTGCGCCGGTGGGCCAGCTGACCAGTTCCAGCGACGATCAAAGTCCGGGCGCCCCGGCTGCCGAGGGGGCGGGGTCGGGACGGGGCAGCGGTGGGCCGTTCGACATCCCGGCGCTCGAGGGGCACCTTTCGCACACGTTTCGCGATCGCGAGCTCCTCCAGACCGCGCTGCGCCACAAGAGCTTCGTCAACGAGAAGGGCGCCGGCCTGCACCACAACGAGCGGCTGGAGTTCCTCGGCGACGCGGTGCTGCAGCTGGCGGTGACCCACCTGCTCATGGAGGCGGGCGCCGGCTTCTCCGAGGGCGAGCTGTCCTTGTGGCGGTCGCAGGTGGTCAGCGAGGCGTCGCTGGCGCAGCTGGCGGCGCAGATCGAGCTCGGGCAGTTCCTCACCCTGGGCCGCGGCGAGGAGCAGAGCGGCGGGCGCAGTAAGCCCTCGCTCCTGGCCGACGCCTACGAGGCGGTGATCGGCGCGGTGTACCTGGACACCGGCTTCGAGTACGTCCTGCGCCTGCTGCGGCGCCTCCTCGGCGCGGTGGTGGAGCGGGTGGTGCACAGCGGCGCGGTCGACTTCAAGTCGGCCCTGCAAGAGCTCCTGCAGCGGCGCGCCAAGAGCCGCCCGCGCTACGAAGTGGTGGACGCCCGCGGCCCCGACCACGAAAAGACATTTACAGTTGCTGTCTACTGCAGCGAGGTGCTCTGCGGCACCGCCTCCGGCCGCTCCAAGCGCGAGGCCGAGCAGCGCGCCGCCGCGGTCGCCTTCGCCCACCTGCAAGAGCGCCCGCCGCCCGTCCCGGCAAAGCCGGAACCGAAGCCGGAATCGAAGCCGGAGCCCGAGCGCGACCGCCCGCCAGAGCCCGCGCTCGACCCCGACCGCGAGCCGGTGGCAGCGGCGGCCGCGAGCGCCGCGGTCGACGAGTCCCCTGCGGCGGTGCCGGCAACGGCGGAAGTGCATTTGAGCGCTCCAAGGTAGACTAGTACAAGGAAGGCAGCTCCATGTCCGCGTCTACGCAAGCTCCGCAACCAGCCAGCCTGCCGGCAGGACTCTTCAGTCACCTGCCCGAGCGGGTCACGATCTACGAGGTCGGCCCGCGCGACGGCCTGCAGAACGAGCCGCGCATGGTCCCCACCGCCGACAAGATCGCGATGGTCAATGCCCTGTCGGCCACCGGCCTGCGCCACATCGAGGTGACCAGCTTCGTAAACCCCAAGTGGATTCCCCAGCTCGCCGACGCCAGCGACGTGGCGCGCGGCATCCAGCGGCTGCCCGGGGTCAGCTACTCGTGCCTGGTCCCCAACCGCCGCGGCCTGGAGTCGGCCTTGCAGGCGGGCATGCGCGAGGTGGCGGTGTTCCTCTCGGCGTCGGAGACCCACAACAAGAAGAACGTCAACAAGACGATCGCCGATACCCTGGTCGCTTTCGAAGAGGTGATGGGGCCGGCGCGCGCCGCCGGGGCGAGCGTGCGCGCCTATGTCTCGACGGTCTACGGCTGCCCCTACGAGGGGGCGGTGGACGCCGAGAAGGTGGTGACGCTGGTGCAGCGGCTGCTCGGCCTTGGGGTCTACCAGATCTCGCTCGGCGACACCATCGGGGTGGCGACGCCGCGGCAGGTCGAGGGGGTGCTGCGGCGGCTGCTCGCGGTCTGCCCGCAGGACAAGCTGGCGCTGCACTTCCATGACACCCGCGGCACCGCCCTCGCCAACATCCTGGCCGGGGTGGCGCTGGGCATCAACACTGTCGACAGCGCCCTGGGCGGGCTCGGCGGCTGCCCGTACGCCCCGGGGGCCAGCGGCAACGTCGCCACCGAGGACGTGGTCTACATGCTCGAGGGCATGGGGGTGAGCACCGGGGTGAACCTGGAGGCCCTGGTCGACACCGGGCGCCAGGTGGCGGCGTGGGTCGGCCACGAGCTGCCGTCGAAGTACCTCAAGGCGTGCCTGAGCGAGCGGGTGCGCGGGCCCAAGGCGTAGCGCTTTTTTCTCGCTGGCTCGCGCCGGGCGGCTTGGGTAGCGTGTGGGTATGGCTGCACTGACTCCCCAAGGCGAGCTGCTGGCGAAAATGACCCGCTTCCAGGAGCGCCTCAGCAAGAACCAGAGCAAGTTCCCGCTGCGCCGGACGCGCTTTGCCACCGACGCCGATCTGGAGCTGGCGGACCTGTATACGCCGCTCCAGGCGC
>DAOMZC010000484.1:0-5402 GCA_035437965.1 Pseudomonadota bacterium | reverse complement strand
CGAGCCGCTGCAGACCGCGCGCATACACCAGGCTGAACATGAGCAGCGTGCTGCCGTTATCTTCCTGGTTCACCGGCACCCCCCAGCGCGGATCCCAATCGGCGCGCTGCTGCGTCCCCTTGCGGACGCGGCTGTGCATGAGCCGCAGGTTCAGGACCACCCGGTGGGCGTGGCTGCCCGGCTGCGGCCCGTTGGAGCTCGCCAGCACATGGAGGAAGTCCGCCGTCTCATAGATCCGGCGGCGGGTCGAGCGCTGCAGATCGCCGCTGCGCACCAGCACCTTGGCCGCCATCGCCGCCGAGTACGACTCGGCGAGGCTGCCGCACAGAAGCGCCAGGCCGCCGGCCACCGGGCGGCTGAGCCCGACGCGATAGCCGGCGAGCATGCGCGGAAACGACACCCACCCCGGCACCGCGTAGGCCTGGCCGATGAGCTCGCGACAGGCCCCCGGCGCCGCCGCGGCGTGCCGGCTCACCGCGGCCACCAGATCGCTCCCCGGTCCGAGCCGACCTTCCATCGATCCCGATCGGGGTCCCGCCGTCTGCGCGAGCTCAGCCAGCGCCGCGTCGGCCAGCGGGTCTCCCACAAGGCGCAGCCGGTCGAGCAGCGAGTCGGGCCAGCGCGAAGGGTCGGTCTTTTCCATGCCTGGATGCTAGCCCCGGCGCCGTCCGCTGCCAATCAGGGCGGCGCTGGAGCTAAACCACGCCCCAGCTGAAGCCGATAATTTTACCTAGGAGGGGGTGGCGCCGGAGGCGGGAGCCCCGACGCGCCAGCGCGCGCCAGCGGCGGGGTGCCGCAGGTGACAGGACCCGCTCCGGTTCGTATTTAGTTGGGCGCCCGGTTTAGAAAGCGCCCAGGCCGTCGAGCTGTCCATCGAGGCGGTCGGCCAGCTCTTCCAGCGCCTGGCGCTCGAACACCGAGCGGAACAGGTAGGGCAGGTGGAGCTGCGGCTCGGGCAGCTCGGCGCGCAGGCGGGCGACGTGTGAGTCGTTGAGCTGCGCCCGCTGCCGCTGTAGCCGCGCCGCCGCCAGCACCGGACCGAGCACCGCGTCGCTGCTCGCCGCCGCCGAGGCCGACAGCTCGTCCAGCGCGATCGCCGACATGCCGGTGCCAAAGCGCGGCGGATACAGCCGGTTGACCGCCACCGGCCCGAGCGCGATGCCGAGCTCGCGCAGCCCGTGGGCGAGCTGCAGCGTCTCGGTCACCGGCAGATCCTCGGCCAGGGTGACCAGCACCGCGCGGCAGCGCAGCGGGTCGGTGAGCAGCTGCCGGCAGTCGCGCGCCGGCCCGGTGAGCGGCCCCTCGGGCACGGTGTCGAGGATCACCTTGGGCACCCGCAGCAGCGTCAGCGCGTGTCCCGTCGCCGGGCCGTCCAGGATGACCAGATCGTAGCGCGGCCGCCCGCCGTGCTGCTCGGTGGTGTGATACCAGGCCTTACCCAGCATCGAGTAGTCGAGCAGCCCCGGCACGGCGCGCAGGAACGCCCGCACCACGTCGCGCTCGAAGACCTGCTTATAAATAAACGCCGAGCGCAGGACCATGATCCCGTACTCGCGCAGGGCCGCCTCGGGCGTCATGTTGACCGCCCACAGGTTGTCGGCGACCGGCTGGATCTCGGCGAAGCTCTTGCGCACCCCCAGCACCGCGCCGAGCCGATCCTTGCTCTTGGTCTGCGCCAGCAGCACCCGCTTGCCGCGCCGCGCCGCCAGCACCGCCAGGGCGGCGGCGACCGTGGTCCTCCCGACGCCGCCCTTGCCCGAGACGATGAGCAGCCGGCGATCGAGGAGGCCGCGGGGCTCGCCGCGGACCCAGGGCCCGCTCTGCCCAGGCTGGCTCACCAAAGCTCCAAAAAGGTCCGCAGGCTCACCGAAGCAAGGTACGTATGGCCCGTCTCCATGTCAACGCGTCGCCCCTTGGGCGCGCCCAGGACATGCCGCGCAGCGACGGCGTGGGGGAGCCCGCGGTCGCGGCCCGGTGCCGCCCGTGGTGCCGCCCGTGGTGCCGCCCGTGGTTCCGCCCGTGGTGCCGCCCGTGGTGCAGCAGATGGCCGGCAGCTGCGCGGCATATGTAGGCCGCTGGCTTGGTTTTTTGCCGCATCCAGGCTAGGTACTGGGGTAATAGCGGTGATAAGATCGTCGCCCACACTTACTGCCTGGCTCGCCAGCGTGCAGCTCCGCTGGGCCTCATCCAGAGCCTGGTCAGCCCCAGAGGCGAAGTGGCCCGAGACAGCAAGGAGACCTGGGTATGCGATTTTCCCATCGGACCGACGACATCCCCGCGATCGTGAGCGAGAAAGTAGATCTGTGCGCCATCATCTGCCAAGAGGGCTTCGCCAGCCAGCAGGTGGACGGCAAGGGGTGCTCCGGGCTGCGTGCCCTGGACGCGGCGCTCGACGGGCTGCTCCTCATGCTCGCTACCGAAGAGCATTTTTCCGGTAAAAAGGGGCAGGCGCTGCAGGTGCATACCCACGGCAAGGTCGGGCCCAAGCGGATCCTCCTTCTCGGCGTCGGCAAGCCCAAGGACTTTGCCATCAGCGAGCTCCGCCACGCCAGCGCGCGGGCAGTGCGGGCGGCGACGGCATCCAAGTGCCAGAGCCTGGCCCTGGTGCTGCCCGCCACCGACCCCGTCGACGCCGAGCGGGTGGGCGAGTTCGTCGCTGAAGGGGTGCTCTTGGCCGGCTACCAGTTCGACAAGTACCTCAGCGGCGAGCGCAAGCGGCCCACCACCCTCACCGAGGTGCGGCTGGTGACCGCCGCGGCGACCGGCGCGGCGCTCGACAAGGGCCTCGCCCGCGGCGAGAAGATCGCTCACGGGGTGATGCAGGCCCGCGACCTCGCCCACGAGCAGGCGAGCGAGCTCACCCCGCGGCGCCTCGCCGACTTCGCCGCCGAGCTGGCCAAGAGCCGCGGCCTTGAGTGCGAGATCCTCGGGCCGGCGCAGTGCGCCGAGCTCGGCATGGGCTGCTTCCTCGGCGTCGCCCGCGGCTCGGACGAGGAGCCGCGCCTCATCCACCTTGCCTACAAGCCCAAGGGGACCCCCCGCCGGCGCGTCGCGCTCGTCGGCAAGACCGTGACGTTCGACTCGGGCGGGCTGTCGCTCAAGACCACCGAGGGCATGCTCGAGATGAAGTACGACATGGGCGGCGCCGCCACCGTGATCGGCGCCATCGGCGTCCTCTGCGAGCTCGACTGCCCCGACGAGGTGCACGTGATCTGCGCCGCCACCGAGAACATGCCCTCGGGCCGCGCCTACAAGCTCGGCGACGTGCTGCGCTCGATGGCCGGCAAGACGGTCGAGATCAACAACACCGACGCCGAGGGCCGCCTCACCCTCGCCGACGCGATCACCTACACCCTGACCCGCATCAAGCCCGACGAGCTGCTCGACTTCGCCACCCTGACCGGCGGCGCCGTGGTGGCCCTGGGGCCGCACATCGCCCCGGTGATGAGCAACAGCCCCGAGCTCGTGAGCAAGCTCCTCGGTGCCGCCGGCCAGGTCGGCGAGGGGATGTGGCAGCTGCCGCTGCCCGAGCGCCTGTTCGACAGCCTCAAGAGCGAGATCGCCGACATGAAGAACAGCGGCGAGCGCTACGGCGGGGCGATGATCGCCGGCCTCTTCCTCAAGGAATTCGTCGGTGACACCCCGTGGGCGCACGTCGACATGGCGGGCCCGGTCTCGGCGTCCAAGGAGTGGGGCCATATCTCCAAGGGCCCGACCGGCTTCGGCGTCGCCACCCTCGTCGAGTACCTCGTCCCCGCTGCCAACGCCGCCGCCTCCGCCTGAGGCGCGCGCCTACGAGCTCGTCGGCGCGGCGAGCCGGACCGTGACCTGATCCGGGTGGGCGCGGTTGTCCAGGAACAGCACCGCCGGCTTCTGCCCGGCGCTCGCCAGCGCCTTCCACACAGTATCGAAGCGGGCCAGCCGCGCGTCGAGCTCGGCCTCGCTGCCGTAGCCCAGGCGCAGCGCGGTGCCGCCGTCGGTGTACAGGGTCACGCCGATGAAGTGATCGACGTGCGCCTCGCCGATCGGCGGCCGGCGGGCGCCCCGCTGGTAGCGCGACAGGGCGAGCAGCGCGGCGCGGATCTGGCCGCGGGTCAGCTCGGGCTCGATGAGGTAGGCGGCGCGGCCAAAGCCGGTGATCACCGGCAGGTGGGCGTACTCGCCGGGGGCGGCGCGCTTGAAGACCTCGCCGTCCTCATCGACCAGGTACAGCGAGTCCAGGCTGATGAGCGCCACCGGCTCGTGCTCGGCGAGCTCGATGCGCAGGGTCGCGGGGAGCTCGCGGTGCAGGGTGATGCTGCGCAGCCACGGCTCGCCGGCGAGGCGCTGCTTCACCGCCGCCAGATCGACGCGGAACAGGTTCACCTCGGCGGGCAGGGCGGCGCGCTTGCGCAGCGACTCGGTGGTGACGTGGCGGGTCGGTGAGATGTGGACCGTGCGCAGCGCGAAGTGCGGGCTGTGCAGGACGAAGTAGAAGACCCCGTAGCCGGCGGCGGCAAGCAGCACCGCCGCGAGCAGCGCCCCCAGCACCCGCAGCAGCGCAAAGGCCAGCGCCGAAGCGGAAGCCGAAGCGCGCTTGTTCTTCGCCGCCCCGCCGGCCACCCGTCCGTCCGCCCGGTCGTCCGCCTGCCCGCCGCTCGCCCACCCGGTCGGCGGCGCGGGCGCGGGGCGCGAGTAGTGGGCGGCGAGGCGACGGTTGCCGCGTCGCCAGAACATGAGCTGGGCGAGCAGCGGCGGCCGTCTACCCCCGCTCCTGCCCCGGGCCCCGGAAGTGGGGCGGGCGCGGCGTCCGGCAGGCGTCATGACGGCGAGTCTAGGCAGCGGGCCGGCGGCTGTCCATTTTCGCGCTCCGCCCGGCCCTACTGATGCGCCGGCAGCTGCTGGCCCATGCAGAAGCGCAGCGCGTCCCGCATGTTACGCAGGGTGATGATGCGCCGCAGATCCACCCCCAGCGAGATCATGGTCTGGGCGACCGCGCTGCGGATTCCCGAGATGACGGCCTTGGCCCCGAGCAGCTCGATGGCGCGGATGATCCGCACCAGGTGATCCGCGGTGCTCGTATCGACGACATCGACGCCGGTCAGGTCCAGGATGGCGTAGCGGGCGCGGGTCTTTATGATCTCGTCGAGCAGGCGCTCCATCATCTGCACCGCGCGGTCGGCTTCGAGCATCCCGGTGAGCGGCACCGTAAGCACGCCGTCCCAGATCTGGATGATGGGGGAAGACAGCGCGCGGATGATCGCCTTCTGCTGCTCGATGACCTCGCGCTGGTCGGCTACCTCGCGCTCCTTGCGGCTCTGCTCGGCGCGCCCGTACGCCAGGATCTCTTCGTTCGCCTGCGTAAGCGCGTGCGTCCGCTCTTTGACCTTGGCCTCCAGATCGGCGACCAGCGCCGCCAGGTA
>DAOMZC010000483.1:0-5416 GCA_035437965.1 Pseudomonadota bacterium | reverse complement strand
TCGCCCGGCCCGAGCTGCGCACCCTCGGCCTGGCCACCGTCGCGCTGCTCGTGTCGACGGGCCTGGGGCTGGTCTACCCGCAGGCGATCCGCGTCATCATGAACACGGTGGCGGGCAGCGGGCCGGGCGGCAGCGGCGGCGGCAGCTTGAAGGTGATAAACCAGGCGGCCCTCGGGCTGCTCGCGGTGTTCGCGGTCCAGGGGGTGTTCTCGGCGCTGCGCTCCTACCTGTTCACGGTCGCCGGCGAGCGCGTGGTGGCCCGCCTGCGGCGCGACCTGTACTCGTCGCTGCTGCGCCAGGAGATCGCCTTCTTCGACGAGCAGCGCACCGGCGAGCTGACCCAGCGGCTGGCCGCCGACACCACCGTCCTGCAGAGCGCCACCACCTCGAACATCTCGATGCTGCTGCGCTACGGCATGACGGTCGTCGGCGGCATCGCCATCCTGTTTTACACCTCGTGGCGGCTGACCGTGGTGATGCTGAGCGTGGTGCCGGTGGTGGTGCTCGGGGCGGTCGTCTACGGGCGGGCGCTGCGCCGGCTGTCGGTCAAGGTGCAGGACGCCCTGGCCCGCTCGACCGAGGTCGCCGCCGAGACGCTGGCCGGCATCCGCACCGTGCGGGCGTTCGCGCGCGAGCAGCGCGAGTCGGAGCGCTACAGCGAGGCGGTCACCGCCTCGTTCGCGCTGGCCAGGAAGCGGGCGCTCGCCAGCTCGGTCTTCCAGGGCGTGGTCGGCTTCGCCGCGTACGGGGCGATCGCCGCGGTGCTGTGGTACGGCGGGGTGCTGGTGCTGCGCGGGCAGCTGCGGGTCGGCGACCTGACGGCGTTCATCCTGTACACCCTGACGGTGGCGTTCGCCTTCGGGGCGGTGAGCGACCTGTGGGGCGACTTCATGCGCGCCGCCGGGGCCAGCGAGCGGCTGTTCGAGCTCTACGATCGGGCGCCGCGGCTCGTCCCCGGTACCCGCCGCCCGGCGCAGGTGATCGGCGCGGTGGCGCTGCAGGGGGTGCACTTCGCCTACCCCGCCCGCTCCGACATGCAGGTGCTGCGCGGGCTGGAGCTGGCCCTGCGCCCCGGCGAGGTGGTGGCGGTGGTCGGCTACTCGGGGGCCGGCAAGTCGACGATCGCGGCGCTCCTGTCGCGCTTCTACGATCCGCAGCAGGGCGCGGTGCTGCTCGACGGCGAGGATCTGCGCGCGCTCGATCCGGAGTGGCTGCGCGAGCAGGTCGGCGTGGTATCGCAGGAGCCGATCCTGTTCGCCACCACCATCGCCGACAACATCCGCTACGGCCGCGCCACCGCGACCCAAGAAGAAATCGAGGACGCCGCGCGGGCCGCCAACGCCCACGCCTTCATCACCGGCTTCCCCGACGGCTACGCCACCCTGGTCGGCGAGCGCGGGGTGCGCCTGTCGGGCGGCCAGAAGCAGCGGGTGGCGATCGCGCGCGCCATCCTGAAGGACCCGCGCATCCTGGTCCTCGATGAGGCCACCTCGGCGCTCGATGCCGAGAGCGAGGCGCTGGTCCAGCAGGCGCTCGACCGCCTGATGCAGGGCCGCACCACCCTGATCATCGCCCACCGCCTGTCCACCGTGCTCAGCGCCGACCGCGTGGTCGTCCTCGACGGCGGCCGGGCCGTCGAGTCGGGGACCCACGCCGAGCTCCTCGGGCGCGGCGGCATCTACCACAAGCTCGTCGAGCGCCAGTTCGCCACCGCCCCCGCCGCGCCCATTTCGCCGACGGTCCAGTCGTGATAGCGTCCTGCCCATGCAGCCTGCCGCGCCGATCCGCTTCGCCCCTTCCCTCACCCTGGTCATCCCCGCCTATAACGAAGCGGAGAACCTGCCGCGCGTCGTCCCCGAGGCGGTGCGCTTCTGCCAGGCGAGCTGCCGCGACGCCGTGGTGCTGGTCGTAAACGACGGCTCCACCGACGCCACCGCCGAGGTCCTCGCCGACCTTGAGCGCAGCCTCGGGGCCAGCGCCGCGCTGCGGGTCATCACCCACCCGCAGAACCGCGGCCTCACCGCGACCCTGCGCACCGGCTTCTTCGCCGCCCACAGCGAGTGCGTCACCTGGATTCCCGCCGACGGCCAGATCGCGCTCAGCGAGCTCGCCAAGATCCTCGCCGCCTATGACGGCGAGGACCTGCTGCTGTCGACCTACCGCCACCGCCCCGACGGGCTCGTGCGCACGGTGATGTCGCGGACGGTGCGGCTCCTGGTCCGGGTGGCCACCGGCTTCGCCGACCGCCTGGAGGGACCCTACCTGTTCCGGCGGGCCCTGCTGCCCGAGCTGCACCTGGTGGCGCGGACCTCGGCCGGCTCGATCGGGCTGGAGATGGCGGCCAAGGCGCTCAAGCTCAAAAAGCGGATCGGCTCGACGGAGATCGAGTGTGCGCCGCGGCTCTCGGGGCACTCCAAGGTGGCAAACCTCAGTAACATCGCCTCTTATCTGGGCGAGATCTGGCGCATCCGGCAGTCGATGAACGAGGTCGTGACCAAGAAGCCCGGCTGACCGGCGACTCGGCAGCCCTGGCCACCCGCGGTGGCGTCAGCCAGCGGTGGTACTCTACCCGGGCATGGCAGCTCCGCAGACCGCCCAGCCCGCAGCACCCGCGCCCCGCGCCGCCAACCCAAGCTGGCTCGGTGCGGGGGCGCGGGCGCTCATCACCCGGCTGCGCGACAGCTTCACTCATACGCCGCGCGCGCTTGGCCTGGTGTGGCGGTCGTCCAAGCTGGCCACCGTCGGGCTGGCCGGGCTCACCGGGCTCGCGGTGCTGCTGCCGCTGCTCATCGCCTACGTCGGCAAGGGCATCGTCGATGCGGCGGTGGCGCGCTCGACGGCGCTGGCCACCCGCTACGTCCTCTACGAGTTCGCCCTGGTCGCCGCCCAGGCGCTGGTGCAGCGCGGCCTGGTGCTGCTGCGGGCTACCCTGGGGGCGCGACTCAGCGTCGACATCAACGTCATCATCCTGGAGAAGGCGCTGACCCTGGAGCTGCGCCACTTCGAGGACACCCAGTTCTACGACCAGCTCACCCGCGCCCGCCGTGAGGCGTCGTCGCGCCCGCTGGCGATGGTCACCGACACCTTCCAGCTCGGGCAGAACCTGCTCACCCTGCTCGGCTACGCGGCGCTCCTCCTGTCGTTCGGGCCGCTGGCGGTCGTCGGGCTGCTGCTGTCGGCGATCCCCGCCGCGGTGGCCGAGATGCGCTTCTCGCGAGCGGCGTTCCGGCTGCGCAACTGGCGCGCCCCCGAGACCCGCCGCCTGAGCTACATCGAGTACGTCCTGGCCAACGACGAGCATGCCAAAGAGGTGAAGCTGTTCGGCCTCGGGCCGCTGCTGCTCGCCCGCTACCGCACGCTCGGCGAGACGTTCTTTCACGAGGATCAGGCGCTCGCCCGCAAGCGCGCGGTGTGGGCCTACTCGCTGTCGCTGCTCGGCACCGGCGCGTTCTACGCCTGCTATCTGGTGGTCGCGCTGGGGGCGGCGCGCGGCCGGATCTCGCTCGGCGACATGACCCTTTATCTGCTGGCGTTCCGGCAGGGCCAGCAGGCGTTCCAGAGCTGCCTGGGCGCCATCGGCAGCATGTACGAGAACAACCTGTACATGTCCAACCTGTTCCAGTTCCTCGCCATCCCGGTGAGCACGCCGCCGCCCGCGCTGCCGGCGCCCGCCGCAAGACCGGGCGAGCCGACCGAGCGCGGCATCCGCTTCGAGCACGTCGGCTTCCGCTACCCCGGCCAGGAAAAGTGGGCGCTGCACGACATCGACCTGTGGATCCCGCAGGGCCAGAGCCTGGCGCTCGTCGGCCACAACGGCGCCGGCAAGACTACCTTCATCAAGCTGCTCACCCGCCTGTATACGCCCTCGGCCGGCCGCATCCTGCTCGACGGCCGCGATCTGGCGGAGTGGGACGAGCAGGCCCTGCGCCGGCGCATCGGCGTCATCTTCCAGGACTTCAACCAGTACCAGTTCACCGTGCGCGAGAACGTCGGCTTCGGCAGCTCGGCGCACCTTGAAGATACCGCGCGAGTCGAGCGGGCCGTCGAGAGCGGCGGCGCCACCGAGCTCATTAAGGGCCTGCCCGGCGGGCTCACCACCGGCCTTGGCCGCTGGTTCCAGGGCGGCGTCGAGCTGTCCGGCGGCCAGTGGCAGAAGATCGCGCTCAGCCGCGCCTTCATGCGCGAGGAGGCGGACATCCTGGTCCTCGACGAGCCCACCGCCGCCCTCGACGCCGAGGCCGAGCACCAGGTCTTCACCCGCTTCCGCGCGCTCAGCCGGGGCCGCACCAGCATCCTCATCTCGCACCGCTTCCCCACCGTGCGCATGGCCGACTGCATCGTCGTCATCGAGGGCGGCGAGCTGCGCGAGAGCGGCACCCACGACGAGCTGGTCGCCCGCGGCGGCCGCTACGCGGAGCTGTTCGCGCTGCAGGCCAAGGGGTATCTGTAGTCTGCTTTGTGTATGATGGCCTCCCCCTTGCGGAGCCATGACCATGACGAAAGTTTCCGACCCGCGGCAGCTCGCTCTCATCACCGGCGCCAGCAGCGGCATGGGCACCGAGTTCGCCCGCCTGCTCGCGGCGCGCGGCTACGACCTCTTGCTGACCGCCCGCCGCGCCGACCGGCTGCTCGCCCTGCAGACCGAGCTTACGGCCGCCGCGCGGGTCCAGGTGGAGGTCGTGCCCGAGGACCTGGGCGTCCCCGGCGGGGCGGAGTCGCTGATCAAGCGGGTGGAGGCGCTCGGGCGGCCGGTCGACTTCCTTGTCAATAACGCCGGCTTCGGCGTCCACGGCGACCTGCTCGACAACGACGCGCAGCGGGTGGCGCAGATGATCCAGCTCAACCTGGTCGCGCTGACCACCCTGACCTGGCACTTCGGCCGCGCCATGCGCGCTCGCGGCTCCGGGCGGGTGCTGCAGGTCTCCTCGATCGCCGCCTATCAGCCGACTCCCTACTACGCCGCCTACGCCGCCACCAAGGCCTACGTACTGTTCCTCTCCGAGGCCGCGAACCACGAGCTGCGCGGCAGCGGCGTGACCGTGACCACCCTGTGTCCGGGCATGACCGAGACCGAGTTTCACGATGTTGCGGAGCACCCCAAGACCGGTCTCATTGCCTGGACGCGCATGACCGCCCGCGAGGTGGCAGAGATCGGAATCCGCAGCGCCCTGCGCGGGCGGGCGGTGGTGACGCCGGGGCTCCTCAACAAGCTCACCGGGCTGTCGGCCAAGCTGGTCCCGCGCTCGTGGGCCACCGCGCTGGCCGCGCTGCTCATGCGCAACTAAGGGAAGCCGTTCCGCGTCCATTCCCAAAGTCCGAGCGCCCTGGGACGGCCCGGGGCGCTGGGTGCGCCAATCCTCATCCGGCTTAAGGTCCGCCGCGAGGCCGCCGCGCGGCAGCCGTTCCGCGACCGCGG
>DAOMZC010000482.1:0-5422 GCA_035437965.1 Pseudomonadota bacterium | reverse complement strand
GTGCCTTCTTCGATACCGAGCGCACCTGGTCGGTGGCGACGATGACCCCGGGGGCGCACCCGGTCACCGCCCTGGCCGCGGCGCTGGCGACGCTGCTCGGCGACGAGCCGGTGGCGCTGGCGCAGCTCGCCCAGCAGCCGGCGGCGCTGCGCCAGCGCCTGCAGCAGCACGCCGGCGACCACCGCGGCATGCTGCTGCTGGTCGATCAGCTGGAGGAGCTCGTCACCCAGAGCGACCCGCGCGAGAAGAAGGTCGTGGGCGCGGTGCTGGCCGAGCTCACCAGGGCGATTGCCGGGGTGCGGCTGCTCATCGCGGTGCGCAGCGACTACCTGTCGCGCGCCGAGGTGCTGTCGGGCCTGGGCGAGCGGCTGCCGGCGGCGCTGTACTTCCTGCGCCCGATGTCGCCGGCGCAGCTGCAGGAGGCGATCGTCGCCCCGGCGCGCCTCAAGGGCGTCCGCTTCGAGTCGCCGGCGCTCATCCAGGATCTGGTCTCGGTGACCCACCGCAGCGACGGCGGGCTGCCGCTGTTGCAGTTCGCGCTGGCTGCCCTGTGGGAGGCCCGCCAGGGCGACATGATCTCGGTCCAGTCGCTGATCAGCATCGGCGGCGTCTCGGGGGCGCTGTCGCGCTACGCCGATCAGCTGCTGCGCAGCCTGCCCGAGGAGCAGCGGCGCGCGGCGCGCAAGATCCTGGTCGCGCTGGTGACGCCCGAGGGCGGCCGCGCCCAGGTCAGCGGCGAGCGACTGGCCACCCAGCCGGCGAGCCGGGCGGCGCTGCAGTCGCTCGTCGCCGGGCGGCTCCTCATCGCCCGCGACACCGTCGAAGGGACCGTCTACGAGCTCGCCCACCAGGCGCTGCTCACCAGCTGGTCGACGCTGCGCCGCTGGCTCAACGAGAGCGCCGGGGTGCACGCCGCCCTGCAGCGCCTGGCGACCGCCACCACCGAGTGGCTGCGCCTGGGCCGGGCGCGCGAGGCGCTGTGGAACGGCCGCCGGCTGCGCGACGCCCAGCAGCTCGAGAACCAGGAGCTCAGCGCGGCGGAGCACGCGTTCCTGCACGCCTCGCGGCAGGCGGTGCGCAAGCAGACCCTGGTGCGCGCCGCCCTGCTGCTGACGCTGCCGCTCTTGCTGGTGCTCACCTACCTGGGGGTGCACCTGAACGCCCAGGGTGAGCTGCAGCGCCGCGTCGACCTGCTGGTGCGCGACGCCGCCCTCGGGCAGCAGCAGGCGGCGGCGCTCGACGCCCAGGGCGAGGCGCTGCGGCAGCAGGCGTTTGCGGCCTTCGACTCGCGGCGCAGCGACGAGGGCGAGCGGCTGTGGGCGCAGGCCGCGCAGCTCGCCGGCAAGGCCGACCGGCAGTACGCCAACGCCGGCTATCTGGTCGAGGCGGCGGTGATGCTCGACAGCAGCCGCATGGACGCCCGCGAGCGGGCCGGCGACATCTTCTACGTCCGCGCGCTGCTCGCCGAGCGCGACCACTTAAAGCCGCGCCTGGATGTGCTGCTGCAGCGGCTCAGCCTGTTCGACGAGGGCGGGGCGCGACGGCGGCGCTGGAGCGAGCCGGCCCGCCTCTTGCTGAATACCGAGCCCACAGGAGCCCAGGTGCAGATTCAAGAGCTCACTGCCGAGTCGCCCGGCAGCCTGCCGCCCCCCCGCCCGCTCGGCGCCACGCCGCTCGCGGCGGTCGAGCTTTTGCCCGGCTCGTACGTGCTGACCTTCACCGCCCCGGGCCGCGCCACCGTCCGCTTCCCGCTGCTCGCGCGCCGCGGCGAGACCCTGCCGCTGACCCTGGAGCTGCCGGCGCAGGACGCGGTGCCGCCCGGCTTCGTCTACATCCCGCCGGGCCGCTTCCTGTTCGGCAGCGCCGAGCCAGAGACCCTGCGCCGCAGCTTCCTCACCGCGGTGCCCGAGCACGAGGTGCGCACCGGCGCCTACCTCATCGCCCAGCACGAGACCACCTACGCCGAGTGGCTCGAGTTCCTGGAGGACCTGCCGCCCGGCGAGCGCGCCGGCCACGCGCTCAACCTCGGCAAGGGCGGCTTCACCGGCGCGGTCAAGCTGACCCGCCAGCCCGGCGGCGGCTGGCAGCTCGCCCTGCAGCCGGTGACCCAGCTGTATAAGGCGCGCAGCGGCGAGCCGCTCGTCTACTCTTCGCCCGGCTCGGCGCGCGAGCGGCGCATCGCCCAGGACTGGCTGAAGCTGCCGGTGTCGGGAATCTCCCGCCGTGATGCGACCGAGTATGTAGAGTGGCTGGCGCGCACCGGCCGCGTCGCCGGCGCCCGGCTGTGCAGCGAGCTCGAATGGGAGCGCGCCGCGCGCGGCGCCGACGCCCGCGTCTATCCCAGCGGCGACCAGCTCACCCCCGAGGCGGCCAACTTCGACGAGACCGCGGGTCGCGATGTCAACCTGATGGGCCCGCGCGAGGTCGGCAGCTACCCGGCCTCGCGCTCGCCGTTCGGGGTCGACGACCTCGCGGGCAACGTCTTCGAGTGGACCCTGTCCGCCCTGGACCCGGCGGAGAATGTCGTGCGCGGCGGCGGCTACTTCTTCAACGGCTTCACCTGTCGCGCGACCAACCGCTCGGTGGTCGACGCGAGCTTCCGGGATCCCGCGCTCGGACTGCGAGTGTGCGCTTCCTATAAAGGGAGCCGCCCATGAGCCACCGCGGTTCCAACCCTCCCCTAACTAAATAACGAAGGAGGCCTCCCGTGAAAAAGCTTACGACTGCTGTAGCGCTGCTGCTCGGAACCCTGGGTATGGCCTGCGGTCCGGCGGACCCGTCCGCGGCGATGGATGCACCGAATTCAGGATGGGAGCCGGGGAGCGGATATGGCGCGCCCAAGAGCAACTCCCAGGTCTTCAACGGATTCTCGCTCAACGGATTCTCGCTCAACGGGTTCTCCCTCAACGGATTCTCCCTCAACGGAACCGTCCTCAATGGCTTCAGCCTGAACGGCACCGCGCTGTCCGGGGTCGCGCTGAGCGGCGGCCGCTTCTCGGCAACGCAGGGCACCACCCTGGTTGCGGGGACCGCCCTTAGCGGGACGGTGATGGACGTGGCGGTGACACCGTCCGCGGGCGCCCTGCCGGTTCCCTACACCCTCAAGATCGACAGCATTACCCTTGCTGAAGGGACCCAGGACGTCTACCTGTACAGCGTCAGCTACAAAGAGGCCGGGTCGCTCAGCTGGCAGAGCGCATGCGTCGACTCCGCCGGCAACCCGGTGCTCGCGGTGCTGCTGGCGAACCACTGGGATTCCCAGACCGGCGCGCGCATCGATGACCCCAGCACCTTCACTTTCGCCTGCGTGAACGCCGCACTCGGCAAGTGTGTCCTGTGGGGGTATCGGCCGTGGGCGACGGCGACCCGCTGCGAGGGCAGCACCTGCAGCACCGTCTCGCTGGCCGACTACCATCAGGCCTGCACGCGCCTGGTGCGCGCCGACTACTGCGGCAACGGAGTTCCCTATACTGTCGATGGGACGCTCATCGATATCTTTGACGATCTGACCCCGCCCATTCAGGCGCGCGCCGCCGCCTGGGGTCTGGAAGCGCGCTGGACTCCCAGCCGGGCCTCCTGCATGTCGGGAGCGCGGGTGGAGGATCTGATCGCCAAAGGGAGATCTCCGGACTGTAACGGCGACGGCGATCACAAAAGGGATTTCGCTGACTGCTATAAGGTGATGACCCCCTGGCTCATCACCAGCACCTGCAAGGACTGCAGGGTGCCTAAGTAGGACCGGCCTGTTCCTATCCGCCGGACGGAACCGGGATGATGCCGCAGGCGATGCGCGCCCCCGAGTTTCCGGTCGGCTGCGTGACCAGATCATCGGGATTCTGGTGGATGATGAAGGCGCGGTTGGCGGCGTAGGTGGCCTGATCGGCGCTCAAGCTGAGCGTCGTGGTCGTGATCGACAGCGCGCCCGTACCGTCGGTGCCGACGTCGATGTTGCCGAAGTCGCCGGAGTGATGGGCGGACTGATTGGGATCGCCGTGGCTCTGGCTGGTGGGATTGAAGTGCCCGCCCGCAGTCATGAAGTCCGGCGCGTCGCACTTGCCGACATCGTGCAGGTGGGCGCCGTGCTTGCCCGCCGGCAGGCCGGTCAGGGCGAGCGTGACCTGCACCTGCTGCGCCGAGCCGGTCTGGCTGATCGTCACGCTGCCGACCGACGCTCCGGTGGGTGAAAGGAGGGTGGCGGTAGCGGTGCTCACCTTGTCACCGCACCCGGCGGCGCCGAGCATTCCAATAGCTAAAGTGAGGATTGCTTCTCTGGACACACTCATGGGAGCCTCCTGCGCAGGTCCGGACCTGGGATGTGGCGGATGATTTCACTAGTGTTTCTCGCTATTTGTACTCCCAATCTCCCTTACTCGTCAAGCGCGGACTCCTTAGCATTCCTTAATACCTTTACCTTTGTGGCCGTAGCGCTTGGGAGTCTGGACAGAACCACCGCGCTTGCCTTGGATATCGGGATGCCGGAATATTGGACGTATGGTTAAGGAGGAAGCCGGCCGGGCGCCGACGCCCGAGAGACCTTTGGTCCTGGCGATCGGCCACGCCACCTGGGATCTCCTTGCAACCGTGCCGGCGTTCCCGATCGAGGATGAGAAGCAGGAGATCACCCTTTTTGAGGAGTCGGGCGGCGGACCGGCGGCGACCGCTGCGTGTCTTGTGGCGCGGTGGGGCCTGCGGGCCGCCTTTGCCGGGGTGGTCGGCGCCGATCGTCGCGGCCAGGCGGTGGTGGACGAGCTCCTCGGGCATGGCGTCGACTGTGGGCTCGTGGAGCAGCGGGCGGGGCACCGGACGCCGACGTCGCTTGTCATCATCAATGCCGAGAACGGCTCGCGCACGATCATCAATCACAAGCGGCCGACCGCGCCGCTGGAGCTCACAGAGGCGGCGCTGGCGTCAAAGGTTGCGGCGCCGCCGGCGATCCTGCTCTTTGATGGGCACGAGCTGGCGGCGGCGGCGGCGGCGCTGGCGGCTTTTCCGGGCGCCGGCTCGATCCTCGATGCCGGCTCGGTGCGCGAAGGGACGCTGGCGCTGGCGGGGCGCGTCACTCACCTGGCGGCGTCGATGCGGTTTGCCCGGCAGCTCACCGGCATCGAGCCGCGGCAGGGGCCGGCGGCGGCGGCGAGCGCGCTCTCTGCCCTGCGCGCGCGCTTCCCCGGCCCGCAGAGCATCACCATCACCCTCGCCGAGCACGGAGCGATCAGCGAGCGGGCGGGCGGGCCGATGCAGCACTTTGCCGCCCCGACCGTCCGGGTGGTGGAGACCACCGCGGCGGGGGATATCTGGCACGGCGCGCTGGCCTATGGGCTGGCCCGCGGCGCCGACTTTGCCGACGCCGTAGCGCTGGCGATCGCCGCCGCCAGCGACTCGGTCACCCGGCCGGGCGGGCGAGCCTCGATGCCGGCGCGGC
>DAOMZC010000481.1:0-5422 GCA_035437965.1 Pseudomonadota bacterium | reverse complement strand
GCCGGCACGGTCCTGCTCAGCCTGGCCGGCGTGACCCTGCTCGGGTTCTTCGGCTCTCTCATCTACAACGCGACGGTCAACCCGGACGATCTGACCCTGGCCGCCGAGCCGCGGCTCGTCTTCGCGCTGTCGGCGGTGACGTTCGGAGTCGCCGGCGGCTTCCTGCTCGGCTACGGCCTGAGCACGCCGCCGAGCGTGCCGCTGACTCCGACCGGAAAGCCGTCGCGCTCACCGGCGCCGTCCTTGCTCCCCGCCGGATCGCCGACCACCCCCGAGGCGCCCACCGGTGCCGCCCCCGCCGCGACCCTGGAGCTGCGCTTCTAGCCCGCCCGCCAAGTCCGTGATTCCCTTGGGAGCTCATGCAGAGCCCGCGCAGAGTCATGTCGGTCTGCGCCCCTTTGCTCTGCAAGAGCTGGTGAGCAAGCTGCGCCGTTCTCGACGAGCTGCCGTCCCGAGCGGACTGAAGTTCATCACTGCTTTTTCCCTCTTTTTTCCCTCTTTTTTCCTCCTTCACGCCCGCGCGACTCCGTGGGTATAAGCCGCGTAGGGAGCTGGTTGTGCCGCTGCTCCCTCGCGCGCCGTCCGCGTATCGGCGAGCTCAAGGAGTCCGAACATGTACAGAGATACGGACATGGCATGTTGTCTCATGCGCCGCGCTGCGCGGCGCCCACGGGTGAGCCGCTCCCTCCGTAAAGCTCCGCTTGGGAGTCCGCCCCAGATCACGGGAATCGCGGGGCTGGCTGGGGAGTCCCGGGTCTGGTCGGTGCGCGGGGTCCTCTGGGGCGCGCTGCTCGCCGGCTGGCTCGGCTGCAGCGCGCCGCCGCCGCCGCCGCTCACGCCGTCGGTGGATGCCGCGGTGCCGGCGGACTTGTCCTATACGCCGGACCTCGCCGCGGCGCCGCCGGATCTGCTGCCGGCGCCGGTTCCGATGTACCTGAACGGCTCCTTTGATGGCGGCAGCTCGCCGTATCAGAGCTGGGTGGCGACTCTGGAGTTCGCGCGCGAGCTCGCGACCAAGTATCACCACCCGCTGCGGCTCACCTACTTCGTGACCACCGCGTTCTATGATCCGGCGGTCACCGGCTCTGCGGTCGGCAAGGCGGCAAGCCGTGACGAGGTGCTGGTGCGGTGGGCGCTCACCCAGCAGGCGATAAACGAAGGGCACGAGATCGCCAACCACACGGTCCGGCACCAGGACGGCAGCCTGTGGACGGCGGCGCAGTGGCGGGCCGAGCTGAACGAATACCAGAATCTGGTGACCCGCAACCTGTTCCAGCCGGTGCGCGATGAGCGCGGCAATCCGGTGTTCCCGCGCTTCATCCCGGCCCCCGCCGCCCGGCCGGGCACCGTCGGCGCCGCCTGTACGGACAGCAGCCAGTGCGGCGCCAGCCTGCCGTGCGTCATGGTGACGCCGACGCAGGGCTTCTGCACCCAGGACTGCAACGAGGCAAGGCCCTGCCCGAGCGGAACGATCTGCGGCTATCCGCAAGAAACCGGCGAGGATCTGGATATCTGTCTGCCCAGGCCGCAGTTCCCCGTCCTGTACAACGGCCAGGAGCTCTTCGACGCCGCCGGCAACCCCAACCTGGCGCACCCGGCGCTGCACCCCTACGTCCCGGTGGGCTTCCGGGCGCCGCAGCTTGCTACCAACAGCGCCATGTACGACGTGCTCAAGGAGCTCGGGTATCTGTACGACGCGAGCCAGGTCGACGCGCCGGATCCGCCCTACCTGTACAGCGGGGTGCTGGAGTTCTCTCTTATGCGCTTCCCGGGGTCGCTGGCGATTCCCATGGACTACAACTATATGTACCACATGGACGCCGACGGCTCGGTGATGGAGCCGGACTACCAGCGCAGCATCATCAGCGCCTATAACGATCGCGGCAAGCTGCCGTGGAACATCGGCCACCACCTGTACCACTACAGCCGCGGCGCCTACTTCCAGGTCTTCAAGCGCGTCTTCCGTTTCGCCGCCCAGGGCTGCCCGGACGAGCACGGCGCGCCGCGCTGCCCGGTCATGGACTTCCCATCTCTGCGCGAGCTGCGCGAGCGCTACCCGAAATAAGAACACCTAACAAAACCGTAGCGAGGATGCCCCGCCGAGGTACCTGGCGCGCGGAGCGGCCTCTGGGCCGGGAGCACTGCAGGTGCAGTGGCTGGGCACCGGTTTTGTTGGGTGTTCTAAGCTACATCACCTGCTCGCGACCGCGGCTGCGGCCGGCGGCGAGGCGGCGGGAGGTGGCGGACTTGGCGGCAGTGGCCAGCTCGAACTCGAGCTGCTTCTTCTCCAGGATCGAGCGGGCCAGCCACACCCGCAGGCGCGGCACGGTCTCGCTCTGCCACGCCGCGGTGAGGCGGACGCGCAGGAACGTATCGTAGGCGGCGCGCAGCATCGCGTCCAGGTCGCTGATGAGCTCCAGGCGCTCGTGGGCGCGCTCGCTGTCCTCTTCGCTCAAAAGGGCCGGGAGCTTGACCCGCTTCAGATCGAAGTTCTCGGCGTTGGCGGCGGCCTGCCAGATGCGGTCGCCGCGCGCGAACAGGAGGTCGACCTCGCGCACGGTCAGGCCGCCGGCGATGGCGTAGCGGACGTCGGCGCTCTGGCCGGTGGCGGCGCCGCGCGCGGTGATCTCGCCGCTGCCATCGCCGAGCGCCTTGAGGATGACGCGCTCGCCGATGAGGACGCGGAAGGCGTCGCAGCGCTCGCTCTTGTCGAAACGGCCGCTGCCGCTCTCGTCGAGCGGATCGAAGTCGGGCTCGGCGTCGTCGTCGAGCAGGCTGGTGTCGGTGGACGAGCCGTCGGCGTGGTAGACGAGCCAGGTCAGGAACTCGCGGCCGAGGAAGCGGCGGTCGGTCAGCTCCTCGTTGAGCGCGAGGCGGGTCGCGCTCTGCTCGGTCTCTCCGGACTCGGCGATCTGGTCGCGCAGCGAGGGCTCGCCGCGGCGGCGCTCAGCTTGTTTGGCCATGTGATTTTTTTCCTATCTGCAAAGCAGAGCGGTTTAAGGAGCGGGCGCGGCGGCAGACAGGCTGCTGCTGAGCAGCTCGACCTCGTCGAGGACGCGCGGGCCGGGGCGCAGGCCGATGAAGCCCTGGAGCAGCTCGGGCGTCGGTCGCGCGCCCTTGAGCGCCGCCCCCAGCGCCGACTCTTCCTCGGCGAGCTGGCTCGCCCAGAAGCCCGGGCCTTCCAGATCGATGGGCAGGTTGAAGGTCTGCGCGAACAGGCCCACGAACGTTTCGTTGAGGCCCTTGGAGTGGGAGAAAAAGTAGAGCCGCTGCGCCTCGGTCTCCCAGATCATGTCGACGGTCTTGGTCTTGGGCGGCGTCTTCTGCCGCAGCTCGGCGACCAGGATCGCCTTCAGATCGCGCAGCGCGCCGGCGGACAGCGGGGCGTGGCGCTGCGCCTCCAGCTCGCGCTGGCGCTGCTGCAGGAGCCGCTTGACCTGCGCCGCCGGGGGCTTTAGCACATCGACCCGCAGCGACAAGAGGATCCGCCCATCGAGGTAGAACTTGGCGAAGCTCAGCTCGAGGTCGCCCTCGTCGTGCAGGCTGCACCAGCCGATCGAGCGGTCTTCGTTGCGGCTCGGATCGACGGGGACCAGGGCGTGCGCGCGCACGCTCTTTTCGTAGGACTCTTGGAAATCGGCGGGCGGCGCGCCCAGGACCCGATAGCGCCGAAGCGCGATGCTGCCAGAAAGTGCACCCATGGCGGGTATGCTAGGTGGGGCTCTTGCCGACGGCAAATTTTCCGCTCGCCGCCGCGCGGCAGCTCCTGGCCGCGCGGGGTCCTTTTGATCTTTGGGTCGCCGTGCCAATAGCGCCGAGCGCCGCGGGGGGATAACATCTTATTCGTGAACACCCACCTTGAGCCAAGCCGTGTCGCTCCTGCAGCCCCCAAGCTGCCGCAAAAAAGCGCCGCCACCTGGGCGAGGTGGCCGTGGCGTCGCGGGGCGCGGACGGTGCTGCTGGCCGCGCTGGTCCTCCTTATTGGCTGCAGCCTGCGCAAGATCGGCTACAACCTGGCCCCGCGCTTCGTGGTCAGCCGCCTGTCCAGCACCTTCGACCTGAACAAGGCGCAGAAGCAGCAGGCGCAGGTCGCGGTGGCCGGGCTGCACAGCTGGCACCGGCAGAACGAGCTGCCGCGCTATGTCGAGTTCCTCGACGCCATCCTCAAAAAGACCGCCGACGGGCTCACTCGCGAGGAGGTGCTGTGGATGCTCAGCGAGGGCGAGCGCACCTGGGAGCGGGCGGTGCAGAAGGTCGCGCCCGAGATGGCGGCGCTGCTCGTCACCCTGACCCCCGAGCAGCTCAGCCACTCGGAGGCCGAGCTGAACAAGAGCAGCCAGGAGCGCTTCGAGCGGCTGGAGCTTGCCGAGCAGGACTACGTGAACTTCCGCCTCAAGAAGGCGAAAAAGACCATGAACACCTGGCTCGGCAGCTACACCGACGCCCAGCTCGGCGAGTTCGAGCGCTTCATCCGCAAAAACCGCGTCGAGGAGCTGCGCCGGCGCAAGCTCACCGAGCAGAGCCGCGCCATCCTGCTCACCGCCCTGCGCGCCCACAGCCCGCGCCCCGCGGTGGAGACCATCCTTTTCAACTGGATGACCAAGCAGGAGACCACGCCGACCCCCGCCAACCAGAGCGCCGAGGAGCGCAACCGCGACGACTTTGTCGAGCTGGTCCTGGCCATCGACCGCCAGCTGTCGGCGGAGCAGCGCCAGCACCTGCTCAAAGAGATGCGCACCCTGCGCACCGAGCTGAACGAGCTGGCGCACAACTCCTAGCCCGCCTCAGCTCGGGAACTGGCCGCTGGCCGCCAGCAGATCGAGCCGGGCCCGCCGCACCTCGTCCTCGGCCACCACGGCGGCGGTCTCGGCGTCGCGGGCGCGCCGCTGGGCGTCGAGCAGCTCGAGGTTGGTCGCCGCCCCCAGGCGGTAGCTGAGGGCCGCGATGTCCACCGCGCGCCGCGCCAGCTCGACCGCCTGCCGTGCCTCCTGCAGGGCCTGTTCGCTGTGCCCGAGCACGCCCAGGCCGACCTGCAGCTCGACGCGGCCCTGCTGCACCAGCCCCTGCAGCCGCAGCTGCGCCATGGTCAGGCGGGCGCGGCGCTCGCGCAGCTCGCCGTAGCGCAGGCCGCCATCGAAGATCGGCACCGTCAGCTGCAGCTGCGCCTGCCAGGCGAGCTGCGGCTGGACCAGGCTCGCCGGCGACTGGTACATCGGCACGAAGGTGCCGGTGAGGGTCGGCAGGTAGTCGACAAAGCGCAGGCTCACCGCCCGCCGCGCCGCCCGCAGCCGCGCCGTCTGGGCGATCACGTCGGCGCGCAGCTCCTGCAGCTTCTGGTGCAGCGCCGCCAGCGCCCCCTCGTCCCGCTCGCCGAAGGCGGCCGGCAGCTCCGGCGCCTCGGCGGCGTCCACCGGGCCCGGCT
>DAOMZC010000480.1:0-5436 GCA_035437965.1 Pseudomonadota bacterium | reverse complement strand
TACCTCTTCGAGGAGCTCGGCGAGCCGCCGAGCGGCGACTACCTGCGGGCGCAGCACTACCTCACCGAGCTGTACGTCGCGCTGGCCGAGGATCGGATGCCGTTTCTCGATGCGCCGCTGTGGGATCGCACCCAGGTGGCGCTCGCCACCCCGCAGGCGGTGCCGCTCCTCGGGCTGTGCTGCTGGGGCTTCCACAAGCTCGGCGATGAGGAGATGTCGCGCCACCTGCTCGCCCTGACCCTGTCGCGCGACGACGAGCCGCTGGAGCGCACGATGCCGCTCTTGTGGCGTTTCCTCGACGGTCAACGCAAGCTCGTGCAGGCCCTGCCGGCGGCCCCTGCCGGTGAGACCGCGCCGCCCGCCGTGGCGGCGCCGCGCCGGGCGGGCCGCGCCTAGAGCTCCCATGTCCGCTCGTGAGGCCATCTTCCTCGGCACCGCCAGCCAGGTTCCGACCCGCCACCGCAACCACCACGCGCTGTTTCTGCGCTGGGACAACCTCGGGGTGCTCTTCGACCCCGGTGAGGGGACCCAGCGCCAGCTGCTCATCGCGGGCGTGGCGGCGACGCAGATCACCCACATCTGCATCACCCACTTCCACGGCGATCACTGCCTGGGGCTGGCGGCGCTGGTCCAGCGGCTGTCCCTGGATCGGGTGCCGCACCCGGTCGAGATCATCTACCCCGAGAGCGGCCAGGTCTTCTTCGAGCGCCTCCGCTACGCCGCCATCTATCACGAGCAGGCGACGCTGCTGCCGCGCCCGATCCGCCGCCGCCCCGCCGACCCCGAGGGCGAGATCCTGGTCACCGAGTCGGGCAGCGTGCGCATCGTCGCGCGGCCGCTCGACCACCGGGTGGACTGCTTCGGCTACCGCCTGCAGGAGGCGGACGGCCGGCGCATGCTGCCCGCGCAGCTGGCGGCGCACGGCGTGCAGGGGCCAGCGATCAAAGAGCTGATGCAGCACGGTCAGCTGAAGCTCGGCGACCGCACGGTCCACCTCGATCAGGTGAGCGAGCCGCGCCCCGGCCAGTCCTTCGCGCTGGTGATGGACACCCGGCCGTGCCCCGGGGCGCAGGCGCTCGCCCAGGGCGCCGACCTCCTAGTCTGCGAGTCGACGTTCACCAGCGAGCACGCCGACGAGGCCCACGAGTACCGGCACATGACCGCGGCGCAGGCGGCGACGCTGGCGCAGAAGGCCGCGGCGCGGACGCTGGCGCTCACCCACTTCTCGCAGCGCTACACGCGGCTGGACGGGTTCGTCGCCGAGGCGTCCGCGATCCACCCCGACGTGGTGGTCGCCCAGGATTTCACGATCGTCAAGGTCCCGGCGCGGCGCCCTTGAGAGCGCCGCCGGGCGAACGGGCTCAGTCGACGGCTTCGGGAGACGGCGGGGGCGGCTGCGGCGGCTGCGGCGGGGTCGCCAGGAACTCTTCCGAGGTCTGCTGGCGGCGCTTGCGGGCCGGCTCGGCGGTGCCCTCTTCCTCGACCGCGCGCACCGACGACGAGACCTGGAAGCGGTAGTTCAGGGTGAGGCCGGTGTACAGCGTCACCTGGGTGTAGGAGCTGGAGTGGCGCGTCATCGCCGCGTCCTTGTAGTCGCTGGTGACGCCCGAGACGCGCAGGCCGAAGATCTCCGAGCCGATCGAGAAGCCGGGGCTCAGGAAGTACTCGGCGCCCACCGCCAGGGTGCCGCCGGTGGGGCTGCGCAGCGACGCCTGCGCGCCGGCATACTCGCCCGAGACTCCCATGTTGTCGGTGGAGATGCTGGCGAAGTACTTGAATACGTCCAGGTAGATATACGGCGAGATCTTCTGGCTGCGCGGCGGCGTGAAGTAGATCTTGGTGCCGATGCCGACGCCGAACTGGAAGTAGCTGTTGTTGTCGGTGGTCGGCATGGCCATGCCCATCGCCTGGACCTCGCCCGACGACTTGGCGTAGCCGATGTCGAGCGACAGCATGATCCCGTACTTCTGGGCGAAATAAAGGGCGAGATAGGGGCTCAGGGAGGTCGACTGCAGCGACTCGGAGCCGCCGCTGGTGCTGCCGCTCGGGCGGAAGGTGCTGGCGGAGGAGTTGGGGAGGTAGGCGCTGGTGTAGCGCAGGGGCTCGATGCGCGAGCCGATCGCCAGGTGCAGATCGGCGCGCGCCTCGGACTGGACGCAGAGACTCGCGGCGACAGCGCCCAGACCGACGAGCCAGCGGCCCCCGGGGCTCAGGCGGCTGCCGGAGTCGTGGCCCGCCAGGCTTTGTGAAGTAGTGCCACGCATCTTAAATGCCTCCCTTTTCGAATGTCAGAACTTGTCAGAACTTGCCCGAGCGGGCTGCTCAACCCGGCGTTCCGCCGATGTAGTTCGCTCTGGGACCGTGTGTGAAAGAGGGGTTCCTTATACCGCGTGTAGGCAGCCGGGCGGTGAGAAAAATCGCGCCGGCGCGCGGCCGCCTGGCGAAGCGGAACCAGGGGCGCTGCCGATACTGAAGATGCTGAAGACTCTGAAGATTCTGGAGGCGCGAACGGGCGGCCGGCGAACGGCTAATCGGGCAGGCTAGTCAGCTCTGACCAGGTGGCCGGGCAGGCGGCTAGTCGGCGGGAAAGAGCGGCTCTTTCTGGCGCACGCGGACGATGAGGAGCAGGCCAATCAGCGACACCAGCACCGCCGCATACTGCGCCGGCGTCAGTCCCCAGCTGGTGTCCGGCCAGCGCGGGTCCGAGCCCTCGCCGCCGCGCACCCGCAGGTAGTCGAGGACGAAGCGCACCGGCCCGTAGTAGATGGCGATGGCGGCGACGAAGAAGCCGCAGCGGGGCTTGAAGCGCTCGGCGATGAAGTAGAAGGCGGCCAGGGCGCCGGCGACGATCACCTCGAAGAAGCCCATGTCGTAGCGGGGGAAGATTGGGCTCGTGCTGGCGGTGATGATCCAGCGCTTGTCGGTGGGCAGGACGCGGCAGTGCGGCTCGGGGCAGGGGTAGTCGACGCCGAGGAAGCTGTACCACTCCTGGCCGACGAGGTTCCCGGGGTGGTCGTGGGCGACGAAGCAGCCCAGGCGCCCGAACATCCAGCCGGTGGCCAGCCCGTAGGCCAGCGAGTCGGCGTAGGGCAGCACCGGCTGCTTGTTGAACCGGCACCAGCCGAACATGCCGATCACCGCGCCGAGGAAGCCGGCCATCGACGACAGCCCCGACCGCGGGTCGATGAGGGCCAGGAACAGCGCCTTGGGATCGGGGTGGCTCTGATAGAGCAGCACGTCCAGCACGTGGGCGAACACAAACCCCGTGAACACCGACCAGAAGATCATGCTCTTTACCATCTCTTCGTCGAGACCGAGCTTGCGGCCGCGCCGGATGGTCAGCGACGCCCCGACGAGGATGCCGGTGGCGACGAGCACGCCGAAGGGGTGGATGGCAACGCTGTCGAAGATTGGGAGCGAGGGAATTTGGAGATACGGAATCAAGGTCGTCAGTCCTTGTAGGGGCGCAGGTTACGCCCGCAGGTTACGCCCGAAAGTTACGCCCGAAAGTTACGCCCGGAAGTTACGCCCGAAAATCATGCGCAGCCGGAAATTACGCTCAGAAGGAGTCATCGACAAGGCTTAAGCCCCGGTCCCGGCCCCGGCCCAGACCCGGCCCCGGCCCAGGTCCAGGTCCAGGTCCAGGCAAGGATAAACTGACAGCCCCCGGAAAAGCTACTCCGCGGGCCCCGTCGGCCTCGTCCGGCCCGACCTCGGCCCGAGTCCGGCCCGAGTCCGGCCCGAGTCCGGCCCGACGAAAAAGCGCGCTTGCAGCCGGCAGTTTTATGATCGCCAGCCGTTGCGCGCCCGGGCGCATGCACATAGACTTTGGGGGCTTTGGGCACCCGAGAGCTTGTACCGTTAACATCCCCTGTATCCTCCCCAAGGCTTGCGGGCCCCGGCGAAGAGCACAGCCGGGGCAGCCGCTTGCGGCTCGACCTACCTGCGGACTGTTCTTATTTCTTACTGGTTACCGGTCCGCGCGCCCCTGGGCAGCGGTGAAGCAGACGGCTCGCCGGCATCTCAAATAGGAGACCTCTCGTTCCGATGAACCTCACACAGAAACTCCTGGCTTTCACCCTGGTCGGCGCCGAGTGGGTGCTCTGGCTGCTCATCGCCTTGTCGCTGTTCTCGGTCGCGGTGATGATCGAGCGGGGCCTTTACTACTTCAGCCTGCGGGCCGACTTCGGCAGCCTCGCCGACGACCTGCGCCGGCAGCTGCTCGGCGGCAAGTTCAAGGAGGCGCGCAAGCGCCTGGTCGACGAGCGCGGCGTCGAAGCCGAGGTGGCCCGGGCCGGCCTTGAGGAGGCCGAGCGCGGCGCCGACGCCGTCGAGTCGGCCATGCTCGGCGCCAAGGCGCGAGTGCGGCTGCGCCTGGAGCGCAACCTCGCGTTTCTCGGGACGCTCGGCTCCAACGCGCCGTTCATTGGCCTGTTCGGCACCGTCCTTGGCATCATCAAGGCGTTCAAGGATCTGGCCGGCAACCAGTCGGGCGGCATCGCCGTCGTGATGTCCGGCATCTCCGAGGCGCTCGTCGCCACCGCGGTCGGCCTGCTCGTCGCCATCCCGGCGGTCGTCGGGTTCAACTTCTATAACCGGCGGGTGCGCACCCTGGCGGCGCAGGTCGAGACGGTGGCGCAGACGATCCTGGCGGCGCTGCGCGCCGAGGCGATCGAGGAAGCCAGGGAGGCCAAGGAGGCCAAGGCCGCCGGCCGCGCCGAGACGAGCGCCGATAAGAAGATGCCCGACAAGAAGGCGGACAAGAAGATGCCGGATGGCGAGGAGGCGCGCTGATGGCGGGCGCGGCCCCATCGGGGTTTGGCGACGACGAGGGCGGCGGCATGATCGCCGACATCAACGTCACGCCGCTGGTCGATATTACGCTCGTGCTGCTTATCATCATGATGGTCGCGGCGCCGATCATCGCCAACAACCCGTCGATCAAGGTCGAGCTGCCCAAGGCCGCCAACTCCGACGAGACCCAGAAGACTACCTTGTCGCTGACCCTGGCCAAGAAGGCCGCCGGGCAGGCGGGGTTTGATCTGTACCTCAACGGTGACAAGATGGATGAGGTGCGGGCCAAAGTGGTCATCGCCGACCTGGTGGGCAAGAACAAAGACATCCAGGCCGTGATCGCCGGCGACAAGGGCATCGCCTACGGGGATGTGATGCACATTGTCGATCTGGTCAAGTCCCTGGGGGTCACCAAGTTCGCCATGGCCACAGACGGGACGTGACCGCGCTAGAGAACAGGTTCAGCATCGCCGGGCTGACCCTGGCGATGCTGCTGCACGGCGGGGTCCTTGCGTACCTCTACTATGCCCGGGTCCCGCTGCCCAAGCCGGTGACCGTCGTCGAGATGGAGGTCAAGAAGGCCAAGCCGCCGCCGCCGCCGGAGAAGCCGCCCGAGCCCGAGCCGCCGCCCGAGCCGCCGCC
>DAOMZC010000479.1:0-5451 GCA_035437965.1 Pseudomonadota bacterium | reverse complement strand
CGCGCTCCTCCTCCAGCTCGTCCGGCGCGATCTGGTGACACCGGCCGAGGGTGGGCAGCGGTTCCAGGTCGAGCTCATCCGGCGCTGGTTTGCTACCCAGGGCGGCGGCGCGGCGCGGCGGCCGGGAGCGGGAACGTAGGACCACCGGCAGCCCGCCCCCCGGGATGAGCGAGAAGAAGCGCAGGGTCGGCCGCGTGGGCGGTCCGGGCGCCCGCTCCAGCGCGGCGCGGGCCAGGATCACGCCGAGGATCAGCTTCATCTCATACAGCGCGAGCTCCATGCCGACGCAGCGGGCGAACCCGCCGCCGAAGGGAAACCACTGCTCTGGGCGCGGCCTTTGGTGAAGGAAGCGCTCGGGGCGGAACTGCAGCGGCTCGGCGAAGGACTGGCCATCACGCTGCGCCAGGTAGGGGCACGGCACCACCCGGACTCCCGCCGGCAGCTCATGCTCGAGCAGGCGCAGGGGCCGCTTGAGCTCGCGGCCGACCACCGGGAAGGCCGGACTCAGACGCAAGGTCTCGCGCACCAGCGCGTCGAGCAGCGGCAGCCCGGCCAGGTGCTCCGGGTCGAGCGGCGCTTCGCCCCTTCGGACCTCGCGCTGCAGGCGGACACATAGCGCCGGGTCGGCGAGCAGCCAGTGCAGCGCCCAGGTCAGGGTGGTGGCCGTGGTGTCGTGGGCGGCCACGATCAGGGTCACTATCTGATCGCGCAGCTCGCCATCGGTCAGCGGACCTTGCATGCCATCGCCTGGCAGCTGCAAAAGGAGAGACAGGATGTCGCCGCCGCTGCCGGCTCCCCGGGCGCGACGGGCGGCGATTTCCTGGTAGAGGAGGCCGTCCATTTCACTTATGAGCCGCCTGATCTTCGACCACGGCGTCCACCGGCCCAGCCGCTGCTGGAGGTGCAGCGGGATCAGCATGGCCGGCGTCTCGGCGATGCGCACCCCCGCCGTGAGCAGCCGCGCCAGGGCGGCGAGCCGCGCGGGGCTTTCGGCGCCCAGCACCATCCGCAAGATGAGCTGCAGGCTCAGCTCGCGCAGCGCGGCGTGGGCGGAGAACCGCGCGCCGAGCGGCCAGGAGTCGAGCGCGGCATCGGTGAGCTCGACGATGAGCGGACCCTGCGCCTGAATGTGGTCGCGCTGCAGCACCGCCAGCAGGCGCCGGCGCTGGCGGCGGTGCGGCTCGCCCTGCAGCATGAACAGCGAGGACGGGCCGACGAGCGGCAGGAAGTGCTTGGAGTGGGTCACCCCGACCACCTCCGGGCCAGCGCTGAAGACCTCACGCGCGGCCCCCGAGTCGGCGATCATGATCGAGGTGCCAAAGCCGATGATGCGGGCGGTGAAGATCGGGCCGTAGCGGTGGGCGCAGCGTTCCAGGAACTGCGTCGTGTTCAGAAGCCAGCTCAGGGTCTGCCAGAGGGCCGGGGTGCGCGGTCCCGGGGGGAGCTTCGCTGCCTTGGGGAGCATTAGGAATCCTTGGTTAGTTTGCCGGCCAGCCGCGAGAGGCTGTCGCCGGCTCTCATAGATGCTGCCGCAAAAAGGCGTACATCTCGCGCCAGCAGAGGCGGGCGGGGTGACGCCACAGCATCGTGTGGAAGGCGTGCTGCTCGCCGGCGTAGTAGCGGATCGTGTACGGCACCCCCTGCCGCGCGAGCGCCGCCGCCAGCCGCTGCGAGTCGCCGAGCAGCGGATCGCTCAGACCCACTGGAATAAAGAACGGCGGCAGCGGGCGGCGCGGAGTGATATTCCTCTCCAGTAGGACCAGCGGGTCCGCCAGCTCGCCGGACTCCGCGGCGCTCGCGCGGCCGGGGTAGTACGTCCGCACCATCTCGACCAGGCCGCTCACCCAGCCAGGGCATGGATCGAGCGCCAGCAGCCGCTCGCAGTTGCTCACCTGCAAGAGGCCGCAGGCCGGCAGCACCGCCGTCGGACGCACCCCGAGGTCAAAGACCGCGCGCGCATAAGGCTCGGGGCGCTTGTAACAGGCGCAGACCACGAGGCCGGTCGCCAGGTTTGCGCCGGCAGACTCGCCGGCCAGCGCCAGCCGTGCCGGGTCGCCTCCGTAGTCCGCCAGGTGCTCTACGACCCAGCCGAAAGCGGCGCAGACATCCTCGAGCGCCGCCGGGAACGGGTGCGCCGGCGCCAGCCGATAGTTGACGTTGAACACGAGGTAGCCCTGAGCCGCCAGCAGCATGCCGATCGGCCAGTGGGTGTCCTTGGAGAAGGCGACGAACGCGCCCCCATGCAGGTAGAGCACGGCGGGCCGGCGCCCGTGGGTCTGCGCCTGCCCGGGACGCGGCCGGGGGATGAAGATGTCCAGGGTGTGCGCCGGCAGTCCGGAGCCCGTGTAGGCGACGCCGCGCCGGACCTCCACCGGCAGGCGGTTCCCGCCCAGGTCAAGCACGCCCCGCCGGCCGAGCTCGGCCAGCCCGTGCAGGGAGAGATCGAGCAAGCGGTAGGTCGTGGGCGTATCGAGGTGCCGGCGCACTTGCGCATACGCTTTAAGCAGAGCCTGGGCAACCATGAAGGACTGGCCTTTCGGAATAAAAGAGAGTCAGGCGCGGTCGGGCACCGCCCGTCGCTCGCTATTGCTTCGGGTGCGCCATGAGGAAGGCGTAGAGGGTCGCTGCGAACGTCGGCAGCAGCGGCGGTATGTGGACGCCGCCGGCGATCGTCCACAGCTCGACGGTCGCTCCCGCGCAGCCAGCGGCGCGCTCGACGCGGGTGTGGCCATCCGGGAGGTTTGTGACCAGGTTGAGGCGCGTGCCGGTATCGGCGAGCGGCCCCGGGCAGCCGTCATATCGCATCCACTGCGCAGCTGTCTCGCGCGCCGCAGGGTAGGGCGCGAGCAGGGGCGGACTGGGCGCGCCGCCGCCGTAATGTACTGTTTCATCGGCATCGCCGTGTATTTGCAAGATTGAGACCGGAGAGCTCGGGTGGCAGCGGCCGGGGTCCGCCCAGGTGGCCCCCGCCAGGCTCACCACGGCTGCGAGCTCGTCTGACAGCTCACAAGCCAGCCGATAACCCATGAAGCCGCCGTTGGAGTGGCCGATCACGAAGACCCGCTGCCGATCGATGTTGTAGCGGCGGTGCAGGTCGCGCAGCACGGCGCGCAGATAAGCCACGTCATCGATGCCCAGGTGATCGCTGTCACAGCAGGCATCGGTGGCGTTCCAGAACAGGAATCCCTTGGCGTCGGCGGTGCCGTCCGGGTAGGCCAGCAGCACACCGGCAGAGTCGGCGAGCGCGTCCAGTCCGAAGTACACCTTTTGCACCGCGCCGCTGGTCTTGTAGCCGTGCAGCAAAAGGATAAGGGGCGTCGGCCGCTGCGGATCGTAACCGGCGGGCACCTTGTACTCGTAGGGCCGGGCCTGAATCAGCGCGGCGTCGGCGTCGGCATCGGCGCTGTCGCCGGCGTGGTCAGGAGCTGGTTCCAGGTTGCCGACACTGCAGCCGCCAAGGCCACCCAGGCCACTAAGGAACGCCACTGCGAGGAGCAGATTCATGCAGTAAAGGAGTGGCCGCATGGGCGCATGATGCCGAGGGAAAGGAGTGATTGCAAGGCGTGCCGAGCCGATGAAATCTGGACGCATATCCTGTTGCTTGCGGCACTGCGAGTTCTGTGCCATGGTGCCGCCCATGTTGTCGGTCGCTGCGGACGCCCCGAGCCCGGCTCGCCGCGGCTCGGCGGCAGAGCCGAGCAGCACCATTCCCTATCGGGAGCTGTGGGTCGACGAGCCCGTCCCAGCGCGTTTCGCCGGACTCCTGCGCACCCCGTTCCGCATCGCCGAGCGCGGCACCAGCCCGGCCGAACCAAGCGACCGGCAGGTGCTGATCATCTTTCCCGGCTTTGGCGTCTCGGCCTCCCAGCTTCAGGTCGATGAGCTGCTGTGGCAGGGCAGCCGCCGCTATAGCTGCCTCATCACCCACGCCGCCATCAACTACCGCACGAGCCATGAGTTCCTGCTCTGGCAGTACGCGCAGCTGCTGCGGCGGCTGGCGGGCCGGTCGATCTGCATGCTCGGGATCTCGCTCGGTGGGACCACGGCGGTGCAGCTCCTGTTCGCGCTGCGCGGCGCGCCGGCGCAGTATCACCGCTTCACCAAGCTCGTCACCCTCCTATCAGCAGTGACTCCGGCCGACTTCACGCCGAGCTGGCAGGACAACCTGCGGCTCATCCGCGAGCTGCGCGGCGATGATCGGCCGTCCGGGGAGCTCGCCCGACTGATCCGCGGCAGCGTCCTGCGCGTGGTCGCCCGGGCGATCCGCAAGAACGTCCAGCGCTCCTGCATAGAAGCCGATAGCTGCGACGAAATCATCGCCAGCTTCAGCCACTTCGCCCAGGCCTACGCGCCGTGCACCCAGGCCCTCCCCACCGGCGCCCTGCCCGGGATCGACCTCGTCTCGGTGGGCCTGGCCCGCGACGGCATGGTCGCTCAGGCCCGCGCCCACCGCTACGCCGCCGACGGCGGCCGCCATGTCGTGCTGAGCGGCGAGCACACGCCGTCGTTTTACTCTCGCTCGAAGGACGAGTTCGATAAGCTCCTTCTGCGCGAGCTTGGGTAGCGCGGGCAGCCAGCATATGATGAGCGTGTGAGCCCGGATCAACTGGTTGGCCGCTATCGCTTGCTGCGCCTGGTCGGCGCCGGCGGCATGGGCTCGGTCTATGAGGCGGTCGATGATGAGATCGGCCGCCGCGCCGCGATCAAGATCCTGCACGCCGAGCTGGCCGCCGACCCGCAGCTGGCGCTGCGGTTCCTTAACGAGGCGCGCGCCGCCAACCGCATCCGCCACCCCGGCTTCGTCGAGATCTACGAGTTCGGCCGGCTGCCCGATGGCAACTTATATATAGTCATGGAGTTTCTGGACGGGGAGCTCCTGGCGGACCGCTTCGCCCGCTTCCCGACCGGCGCGCCGATCGAGTGGACGCTCCATCTGGCGTGGCAGCTGGCGGCGGCCCTCACGGTGGCGCACGAGCGCGGCGTCGTCCACCGCGATCTCAAGCCCGACAACATCATGCTCATTCCCCATCCCGAGTGGCCGGGGCGGGAGCGGGTCAAGATTCTCGATCTGGGCATCGCCAAGCTGTATGAGCGGGTCGTCGCCGATGCGGGTGGCGAGGGCGGGCGCCCGCGGACCGTCACCGGCGTCGGCGTCGTCATGGGAACCCCGCAGTACATGGCCCCCGAGCAGTGCGCCGGGGTCGGCGATCCCGATGGCCAGGTGGATGTCTACGCGCTCGGCGTAATCTTGTATGAAGGGCTGACCGGACTGCGTCCTTTTGGCGGCCAGGCGGCGCTCGAAATCATGCACCAGCACATGTTTGCGGCGCCGGTCTCGCTGCGCGTGCACCGGCCCGAGGTTCCCGCCGCACTTGCCGCGCTGGTGGAGCGGCTCCTGGCCAAGCCGGCCGGGGAGCGGCCGACGATGCGCGAGCTCGCGGTGGCGGTGGA
>DAOMZC010000478.1:0-5458 GCA_035437965.1 Pseudomonadota bacterium | reverse complement strand
GACGACCAGCAGGAAGCCGCCGAGGCGCCGCAGCCCGGGCATGTCGGCGACGCCGCGCTCGATGGCGCGCAGCGCCGGACCGACGAGCGGCCAGCGGTGCACGAACGACACCGGGGTGACGACGCGGATGCCGCGCACGGTTTCAAGCTCCAGCTCGGCCGGCAGGTAGGTGCGGATGCGGGCCAGCGAGTCGTAGCGGGTAAACACCGCCTCGTCGCTTGTGCGCTCGGAGATCGCCGAGGGCGGCTTTAGCCGCTTTATCAGGTAGCGCAGCGACAGCGGGTTATAAAACTCGGCGAGCAGCCGGCCGCCCGGGCGCAGGACGCGGGCAAACTCGCGCATCGCCTCTTCGATCGCCTCGACGTGGGCAAGGACCTTGAACGAGCAGACGATGTCGAACGAGGCGTCGGCCAGCGGCAGCTGGGTCACCGAGCCCTGCACGACGGTCAGCTTGCGCTCGTGCGCCTTTTTCAGCATGCCCGAGGACAGATCGACCCCGACCGCCAGCTTGGCGTGCGGCGCCAGGCGCCCGAGCACAAGGCCGGTGCCGCAGCCGGCCTCAAGGAGCCGCGTCTGCGGGCCCATGTAGCGGCGCACCGCCTCGCTCTCAAGCTCATCGAGAAGGACGTGGTAGCCGTCGTGCCGGTGGCGCTCGTACCAGCCTGCGAACTCGTCGTAGTAGTGCTTGTTGGGGATCCGTGTCACTGAAGCTGGTTGTAACCTGTCTCGCCAGCCAAAGTCTTCTAGAATGTCGGCCCCGAACCTCCCCAAAACGACAAAGAAAACCCGAAAGAAAGTCGCGCGGACGCGGCGGCAGCGGATCTGTTACGATGACAGACGATGCGCGCTCGTTTCTGCTCGCTTCTGACGACGCTAGGGGTGGTGGCGGGGCTTGCCTGGGGGGGACCGGCGCCGCTCGGGCAGACCGCCAGCGCGGCGGAGACCGGCGGTCGGGCGGGCCAGGCGAGCCAGACGGGCAGCGTCAGCACCGGGGTGCTCGTCCGCTGCGCGACCGAGAAGGCCGCCATCTTCATCGACGGTGACCAGGTCGGCCAGACGCCCCTTGCCGAGCCGCTCGCGCTCAAGGCCGGCGAGCATACGATCCGCGTGGCGCGCCTTGGCTTTACGCCGTTTATCGACGTGTTCAAGATCCGGCCCGGACAGGTCACCAAGCTCGATGTCGAGATCATCCCGATCTCGGGCGTCCTGCGGGTGACCAGCGCCGAAGCGGCACCGCCGCCGCCCACCAAGGACGAGCCCACGCCGATGGCGCTGCGCGTCTTTGTCGACGGGAAGTACCTCGGCCAGCCGCCGGTCGAGGTCGAGCTCGCCATCGGCAGCCACAGCGTGCGCGTCGAGCGCCCGGGCTACTACCCGGACAGCTTCACGGTCAGCGCGGTGGCCGGCCAGACGGTCGAGCATGAGGTGATCCTAAAGCCGCTGCCGCCCGATCAGAACCCTTACGCCAAGAAGGGGCCGGCGCCGACCAAGTGGTACCAGAAGTGGTGGGTGTGGACGCTCGGCGCCGTCGGCGTGGCGGTCATCGCGACGGCGGTGATCGTGCCGATCGTGGTGACCCAGCAGAGCAGCTTGTGCAACAACGTCGACGTCTGCGCCACGGCGCAGGCGATGCCGCTGAGCGAGCCGGGCGGCGCCGCGGCGGCGAGCCGGCCGGCCCAGGGGCTCGGGCTCACCGTTCGCTTCTAGGTCCTTCCGCGGCGCACCTAGCCTTTTAGCTGACGAGCGAGCGGAGCGCGGCGCGGACGCGCGGATCGCAGAGCGCCGCGAGCTCGCCCTCGAACTGGTAGCGGCGCGCCCACTCGTAGCTCTGGCCCAGCGCCTTGACCGCGGGGGTGCGCACGGCGGGGTGGGTCATGATCTCGGTGATGCCGGGGCGGGCGGCGGCGATCGCGGTAAGCAGGTGCTCGCTGGTGAGCGCCCCGCTCTGGGCGAAGCCGACGAAGTGGTCGCAGGTCGCAAGCCCGGCGGCGCGGATGAGCCGCCGCGCCCGCTGACCGAGCCCCGAGAGGACGAGCGCCGCCGGGGCGCGCCGGAGAAACCCCCCGGACAGCGGCGCCGTGGGGGTGCGCACGTAGGGAACCCCATACTCCTTGGCCAGCGCCACCGCCACCGGCAGGAGCGGCGGCAAAAGGTGCACATGCTTGTGACCGTCGAGGTGACTGAGGGGCAGCCCGGCGGCGCGCGCCCGCTCGAGCTGGCCGCGCCACTCGGCGTGGATGGCGGCGACGGGCAGCCGCTGCGCCGCGTAGCTGCGGACGAGCGGCCCGAGCCCGTCGTGAAACGACCCATCGGCGCGCACGAGGTCGCCGAGCGGCGCCGCCGGACCGAGCGGCGCCCCCTCGCACAGGGTCAGGTGCACCCCGACCGCGAGCCCGAGCGGCGCGCAGCGGCGGGCAATCCCGATCGCCGCGTCGAACGCCCCGCCGTTGCACAGGAGCGAGGCGCGGTTGAGCGTGCCGAACGTCGCCGCCCGCTCGATCGCCTGGTTGTGGCCGTCGGTCCAGCCAAAGTCGTCAGCCGTGATGAGGATCTGGACGCGCGGGTCCGTCATGCGCAGCAAAGTTGTCACGGACCTGCCGCGGCGTGCAAGCTCGCCGGGCCCGGGCGCCGCTTCGCCAAGGTGAAGGTTGCAGGTTGCAGGTGCGCCTGCCGCCCCGGCCGGCGCCAACGTAGGCAGCTATTTGCCAAGTAGATGTTTCGCCGTAACCTAGGCCGCTATGCGCCCTTCCGCCTGCCGGGTAATTAACTGCAGGGAACGGTGGCATTTAGTGAGGCTGGTTCGGTAACATAAAACCCAGCAAAATTTGCGTCCTCCGGGCCGCGCCGGCCCGGCATCATGCTCAGCAAGAAGGAGGATCCCGATGGCTCACGCTCCGATCAACTACGACCACCTCATCAGCGAGTGCAGCGCCTTTCTCAGCGAGAACCAGCTGAAGGCCCACTTCACCCTCTACCAGGGCTACGTCAAGAAGCTAAACGAGATCGAGGAGAAGCTCGCCAAGGCGGATCCGACGACGGCCAACTACTCGTACAGCGAGTACTCCGAGCTACGCCGCCGCGAGCCCGTCGCCTATAACGGCACCATCCTCCACCAGCTCTACTTCAAGAACCTCGGCACCCCCGGCAGCGCCCCCGCCGAGGGCCTGAAGAAGATGATCGAGGCCAGCTTCGGCTCGTGGGACGCCTGGATCGCCGACATCAAGGGCATCGTCGGCTCGGGCCACGGCTGGTGCCTGACCACCTACGACTACAACTTCAGCCGCATCCGCAACACCCAGGTCCAGTCCGAGCACCACGTGGGCCTCCTGGCCAACCAGGAGATCATCATCGCCATCGACGCCTGGGAGCACGCCTACTTCCTCGACTACGGCACCAAGAAGCCGGACTACCTCGCCGGCACCCTCAAGCACCTCAACTGGACCGCGATCGGCGATCGCTGCAAGCACCTCATCCAGCAGGGCTAGGCCCCGCGCCCTCACGGCGTCCCTCCACCGGCCAGCGGGCCGGGGAGGGGCGGCCGATGTCCGCTCAGGGCGGGAGCCGGTAAAGCTCTCCATTGCATGATCCGACTCGCTGAATCGCGCCAGCCGCATGCATCTCGGCCAGGATGGCCGGACCTCGCTCGTAGTCAAAATCTCGCTTGGTCGTTTGCTGCCTCGGGGCACCAGTTGGGTCAGCGCGCTCGATGGTTTGCTGCCTCGCGGCAGCAGTTGGGCCAGCGCGCTCGATAGTCTGCTGCCCTGAGGCAACCTTTGGGCCAGCGCGCTCGATGGTCCGCTGCCCTGAGGCAGCCTTTGGGCCAGCGCGCTCGATGGTCGGCTGCCCTGAGGCAGCCTTTGGGTCAGCGCGCTCGATGGTCTGCTGCCCTGAGGCAGCCTTTGGGTCAGCGCGCTCGATGGTCTGCTGCCCTGAGGCAACGTGTGGGTCAGCGCGCTCGGTTGTCTGCTGCCCTGAGGCAGCCTTTGGGCCAGCGCACTCGGTTGTCTGCTGCCCCGCGGCACCCCTTGGGCCGGGCGGATCGGGTCTAAGGCTGGCGGCGGCGCACGTAAGCCGCAGTCAGCGACGGATTTTGTGGATTTGCTCTTGCGGCCTCTTGGGGCCTGCGGCATACACCCCCCCGCGTTCTGAGCGAATTGTCCAACCTCTAAGCCATTTTAGGAGAGCTTGTATGGCGATTGAACTGCCTTTTGACCTTGTTCCGAGTGACTATGCGACCGCCCCGCCGGGCCTGGATGTTGCGTCGACGCTGGCGCTCGGACACCGGCTGCTCAGCGTGGCTCCGGCGGACCTGCCAGCCCATGCAGAGGTAAGCCGCGACCTGCTCCGCACTTCTCTTACGCTCCTTGGGCACACCTATGGGCTGATGCAGGCTGCGGGGCCGGGGCAGCCGCGGCGCCCGGTCGACCTGCGCACCGACAACAGCTGGAGCTGCGTCAAGAGCCGCCTTGAGCCGTGGACCTGGCTTGAGGATGGCGACTCCAAGGACGTGGCGCCCGCCCGCGAGCTGTGGCGCCAGCTGTTCCCCGGCGGCTCGCTGAGCTTCACGACGCTGGACTACAACGCCCAGTGGGCCGAGGCCAACTGGCGCATCGAGCTGCTTGAGCGCGAGCACCTGACACCGCTGCTGCGCCGGCTGATCGGGGATGTGTTCGTCGACCAGCTGCTCACCTGGCACGCCCGCTATACGGCGATGATCGGCATCAGCGACAAGGCCGCGGCCAGAGACGACAAGTCAGCGGCAGCCAGGAAGCCCGGCTCGGGCAAGGCCAAGGCGCCGGCCAAGGCCGCGGACCGGCCGGGCAAGCCGGAGGGGGCAGCGGAGCTCGCCCAGAGCCTGCCGGTGGGCGAGCTGCGCCGGCGCGCCCAGCAGGCGATCGTGGGGTGGCAGCTTACGCTGGTGACGCTGCACCTGAGCGGCCACCCGGGCGCGCGCGCTGCGCTGGGGCCGACGGATGAGTTCCGCGAACGGGCAATGTCCGGTACCCGCCGCCCGGCCGAGCCCGAGCCGAGCGACCCGGCAGATCCCCAGGCGCCCGCAGTCCCTGAAGCTCCCGCCAGCCCAGCCTCGCCCTGACCCCGCCAGCCCCGCTTCACCCTGACCTCACCCCGCCTCGCCTCGGCCCGGCTCTCGGCGCAGATCTTGATATCCAGGGACCCAGGCGGGCAGGCGCCGGCAATGCGTCGTAAAAGACCTTGCCGGGCGGCCCGCGCCGCTAGTCCTTGTCGCGCAGGCCGAGCTCTTTCATCTTGGTCTGCAGGCTCTTGCGGCTGATGCGCAGGTGGCGGGCGGCCTGGGTGACGTTGCCGCCGGTCTCGGCCAGGGCCTTCTGGATCATCTCGCGCTCGACCCGCTCGGTCTCCTGGCGGACGATCTCTTTCAGGGACGACGCCGGACCGCGCGCGGCGGCCGGGGTGCCGGCGGAGCCGGACGAGGTGG
>DAOMZC010000477.1:0-5461 GCA_035437965.1 Pseudomonadota bacterium | reverse complement strand
CCGCAGATCTTCCGCTGGCTCAAGCGCTTCGGCATCGATCCCGACGATTTCCGCCCCAAGCTGCGCCGCGAGCCGTGAGCGCCGCCCCTCACCGTAACTGTATCGTAACTGCATCGGCACGCGCGCGGCGTAACTCCCCAGCGCCGCCTGCATCGACCCGCTGGCGACGGACGAGCGGCCGGCCGCAGCGCAGCTGATTGCTCCTCACCGCAGCTTCGAACCAGCAGCCTGCTGCCTGCGGGCCCCGGGTACAGCGCTGCGAATCGCGTCTTTTCCGCTACTTCGCGCTCTCCCGTACTTGGCACAAGACCTGCTTTTCGAATCGCTCAAGCAGACACTCAAGACAAGGAGAGACAAATGGAAACCACGATCATCCGGAAGTCGCTACGTACCCTGGCACTTGGTCTTCTTAGCGGCGGCCTGCTGGCGGCGTGCGGCGGCGACCTGGACCCGCAGGCCGAGGGGCAGGACGCGGAGATCGCCACCGCCGAGCAGGCGCTGACCTGCTCGTATGTAACCTGGTCCGCGGGCGTAAATTACACGCTCGGCACGATCGTGAAGTTTCCCGCCAATGGCAACTACTACAAGCTGGTAAACGTCGGCGCGCACGGCAGCGATGGCACCGACCCGACGATCAGCACCTGGTACTGGGCGCCCACGACCTGCGGCAGCACGCCGCCGCCGCCGAGCGGCTTCATCGTCACCGAGGCGCAGTTCAACCGGATGTTCCCCTCCCGCAGCTCGTTTTATACCTACGCCGGCCTGGTGGCGGCGACGGCGACGTTTCCGGCGTTCACCAAGACCGGCAGCGACACGGTGCGCAAGCAGGAAGCCGCGGCGTTCCTGGCCAATGTCGCCCACGAATCGGACCAGCTGAAGGCCGTGCGCGAGTACAACACCGCCAACTATCCCCTTTACTGCTCGCGCGGGGTCGGCAACTGCGGCGGCAAGGAGTACTACGGACGCGGGCCGATCCAGCTCAGCTGGGACTACAACTACGCCGCCGCGGGGAGCGCGATCAAGGCCGACCTGCTGAACAACCCCGACCTAGTCGCCACCGACGCGGCGATTGCCTGGCGGACCGGGGTCTGGTACTGGATGACCGGGACCGGCGCGGCCGGCACGACCCCGCATGATGCGATGGTCAACTCGCGCGGGTTCGGCGTGACGATCCGCGCGATCAACGGCGCCCTGGAGTGTGACGGCAAGCGGCCGGATCAGGTCCAGCAGCGGGTGGACTACTACCGGACCTTCACCGGAATCCTGGGCGTACCGACAGGCAGCAACCTCGGCTGCTGAGCGCGGAGCGGGCGGGCCGCTGCCCGTCCGCCGCGCCGCCTCAGTGCTCGCAGAGGCTCACGGCGCGGACGTTGAGCGACTGCTTGTGGCGCCGGCGCTCGTCCATGAGCTCCAGGCGGACCGCCAGGGCCTCCTCGTGCGGAATGACCCCTTGCTGCGCCGCCACCTCGCGCGTCGATGGGATGGTGACGCTCGGGTCGACCAGCCAGAACACGATGACGCGGCGGCGCGCCTCGTTTGCGCCCGCGGCCACCGACAGCTTGCCCAGCCGGTGGATGTGCGAGTTCGGGAACACGATCAGCCGGCCCGCCGGCGTCGCGACGCTCCCGAGCGGAATCGTTCCCTCATCGACGAGCCGCTCCACCGGCGCGGGCCGGCACTGGTCGATGTTCCAGAACAGGCGCCCGGCCTCTTCCACCGTGTACGCCCGCTTGAAGCTGAGCAGGCCGCCCTCCAGCGCGGCGTCGCGATCGAGGACATAGACGCAGGTCGCGATGATGTGCTCGTGGCTCATGCCCTCGACGTGCCAGACGCCCTCGTGCGACTCGCCGGCGGCCAGCCGGTACTCGACGATCTTCGGGATGACCAGCAGCTCGCGGCCGCGCAGCGAGGTCGGCGGGGCAGGGCGCTGCGCCTCGTCGCCGTCCTCGGGGAGCTCGCCCTCGTGCTCGATGTCGTCGCAGTCGTCGCGCCAGAACTTGGTGCTCTCGACGTAGCCGACGACGCTCTCCAGCAGCGGGAGGGCGGTGGTGAACAGCGCGGCCAGGTCGTCGTAGGCGGCGGCGTGCCGGTTCCGGTCGAGGTTGTTGATGTAGGATGCGATCGTCACCTTGCCGTCGGCGGCCACCTGGAACGGAGTGGGCAGCCACTGATAGCGGGAGGCTTCGAAGATGCGACCGAAGCGATCGTGGCTCGGTGTCGCGGGGGGCGGGGCTGGCTGCTGCAGCACCGAGCGCCCTTCTATGTAAGGGAAAAGGGACGGGTGCACCAGATCGCGCACCCTGGTTCCCGAGCCCGGGTGGTAGTCGACGGGCTCGTGGTCGCACAGCCGCTGGACGTCCGCCCGCAAGCGTGAGACCAGCGCGTCGTCGACGAGCCCGTCCGCGAAGGCGACGCCGTCCGGGTCCGAGCGCTGCAGGTGCTGGTCCCAGGCCGCGGTGATGGCGGGAGACTCGGTGATGTGAAACCAGCCATCGCTCTGGACCTCCAGCTCTTTGCCGGTCGCCTCGTCGCGAAGGAGCAGCGTGTCCTCGCCCGTGGCGACCACCGTCGCGCTCTGTCCCGGGAACGGCTCGCCGCTGGCGGTCTTGAGGTCACCGGGTCGGAAGCCGACGGTGTCGCCCGGCTGCGGCGCGTGATCCTCGCCAAAGGCCAGGAGCTCCTCGACGAAGGCAAAGTCGGTGGTCTGCGCGAAGTGGGGGGTGGGCATCGAGCCGAAGCTACAAGAGAGCGCTCCGGCTTGCCAAGCGGATTCCGCGGCTCGCCCGCGGCGCCCGGCGAGCGCCGCGACCTTGCGAGTCACAGCGCCTGCAGCTTCAGACAGATCCCGACCTCCTGCTGGCGGACGCGGAGGCTCTTCACCACGCCCGCCGGCAGCTCGGGATGGGCCTTGAGGAACGCCGCGGTCTTTTCGATCAGCGCCGGAGCGCAGTCCGCCGGGTACATCACCTCGCTCATCCGCTGCAGGTACATATTGTCCTCGCCCTTGCCGGCCAGCGCGACGAGCTCGCTGAAATAGGGGTCGACGAAAGACTGCAAGAGCGGCTCCTGTCCGGGGACCGCGAACAGCTCCATCGCCTCGCGCAGGTCGCCGGCGGCCAGCTTGTTCTCGGTCGCCTCGGGCGAGCTGCGGGTGATGCGGCGGAACCACTTGTTCTTGACCGCGCCGTCGGGTAGCTGCGCTTCGGCGTTGAACCCGCCCTTGCGGCCCTCATCGGTCGAGTCGCGCGCGAGCTCGGCCGCGATGAGCTCCCGGGCGTTGGCGGCGCCGAGCCGCGCCAGCGCCTGGATGATCCCCCAGCGCCTGTCTTGATTGAGCGGCAGCCCGGGGATGGTGCTGCCGCCGCGCAGCAGCGCCTGCAGAAAGCCTTCTGCGGCCGGCGTGATCGCCGCGGCAAGGTAGCCCTTATAGTACAGCAGCTGGCGATCACTGCCGGCCTCGGCGCCGTCGAGCTGGGCCTTCATGAAGGTCTCCAGCCGACCGCGCAGCGCGGCGCGGCGGGCCGGCGCGATGTACCTTACGACCTCCCGGCCCAGCGGGCGCAGGACATCGCTGAGGATCTGCGGATCCGCCTCGCCGGCGAGCTGCTTGAACACTGTCTCAAGGTAGGCCGCCGGCGAGATCTTGGCATCGCGGAGCATGCCGTAAAGCGTCCCCCACATCATCTGCCGGGTCAGCCGATCTTCGAGGCGCCCGAGGCTTTCCTGCATCGTGGCGAGGCTCACCGGATCGAGCTCCACTTTCACGTAGTCATGATCATTCTGATTGGGAAACACGAGCTCCGGACACGGCCGACCCAGGGCCGCCGGGACCTCGGTGGTGGCGCCCGCATAGGCCGCAGTCACGGTCGATTCCAGGCGCAGCGCCCCGGCGCGCCGGGCGTAAAATCCAAGCTCGGTGCGGTGCGGTCGCAGCACCGGGTGCTCCGCCGGCGCCGACTGCACGAGCGCCAAGCGCGCGAGCTTCCCATCCTTGCACTCCCAGCGCGCGCCGACCGTGTTGAGCCCCGCCGACTGCAGCCACAGCTTCTGCCACGGGCCCAGCTCCACCCCCGCCGCCTGCCCCAGGGCGCCCATGAAATCCTCGATGACCGTGTTCTTATAGGCGTACTTGGCGAAGTAGGTCTTGAGTCCGGCGCGGAACTTGTCGGCCCCCAGGTAGTAGCGCAGCTGCTTGAGCACCGAGGCCCCCTTGCCGTAGGTGATGCCGTCGAAGATCGAGCGCGCCGCATCGGTGTCGGCGACCGCCAGCTCGATGGGGTGGGTGGTGACCAGCTGGTCCTCGCGGTAGGCCCAGCTCTTTTCTCCCGAGAAGAAGTGCGGCCAGGCGTCCTGCCGGTAGCGGGTCGCCTCGGCCAGCGCCAGCGTCTCCATCAGCGAGGCAAAGCTTTCGTTGAGCCACAGCCCGTTCCACCACTTCATCGTCACCAGATCGCCAAACCACATGTGCGCGATCTCGTGGGTGATGATCGCCGCCCGCTGGACGTAGGCCGCCGGCGGCTGCTTGGAGCGGAACACGGTGCTGCGCTCGCCGATCGTAATCCCGGCCAGGTTCTCTGTCGCGCCGGCGGGAAAGTCCGGCACCACGATGAGGTCGAGCTTCTGGTAGGGGTAGGGCAGCGAGAACTCTTTTTCGAAGAACGCCAGCGACTGCCGCGCCGGCGTCAGCCACTCCTCGGGCTCGATGTACTGGCTCACAGAGTGGCGGGTGAGCAGGCGCAGCGGCGTCCGCCCCGCCTGGCCGCTCCAGATCTTGAACGGTCCGGCGGCCAGCGTGAGCACGTAGGTGCTGATTGCCGGCGTGCGCGGAAACCGCCACAGCCGATTGCCGCCGCGCTCGACCGGGGCGGCGGCCGGGGTGCTTGAGATCACCTCCCAGTCCTTGGGCGCCTCGACCGTGAGCTCGATGGGAGCTTTGAGGTCCGGCTGATCGAAGCAGGGAAAGACCAGGTGCGCGTAGTACGCCTCGAAGTGGTTGAAGTGATACAAGCGCCCGTCGGAAGCGTCCTTGACGCGGTGCAGTCCGTTGCCGTTTCTTACATACGCGCGGGTGTACGAGACGACCAGCCGGTTGCCGCGCGGCCGGAGCTCGGCGGGCGACAGTCCGATGCGTTGGCCGTCGTAGCGCGCGCTTACCTGCGCCGGCGTCTGCGCGGCACCGTTTAGCTGCAGCGCCTGGATCTTGGCGCCCGCCAGCTCGACGAACAGCCCGCGGCCGTCGGCGCCCGGCTGAAGGTCGAACGAGACCGTGGTCGTGCCGGTAAATTCCTCCTGGGCCGGGTCGAGGGTGAGCTCGATCTTGTAGGCGATCTGGGCAAGCTGACGGGCGCGCAGCTCGGCCTCTGCCTGGGTCAGGCTGGCGGCGCCGGCGGCGAGCGGTAGAGAGGCGAGGGCGAGGACGGCAGCGAGCACGCCGCCAAAGGCGAGGTTCTTCATGCGCCAG
>DAOMZC010000476.1:0-5463 GCA_035437965.1 Pseudomonadota bacterium | reverse complement strand
CTCGCTGGCGGCGAACAGCTCGTCTTCGGTCCGGCCGCCTTCGAGCACCTGCAAGAGGTTCGGGTGCACGAGCCCGCACAGCTGGCGCACCCCCTCCAGATCCGGCCGACTGCTGGGGCTGGCCGGCAGCACCAGCACGGCGCGCGGCTTGTCCAGCGCCGACTCGGCGGCCAGGTACAGGACCCCGCGCGCCGGCGCCACTTCCAGCGACCGCGGCGCGGTCACGGCCAGGGCGGAGGGCGGCTCCATGGCTGACTCGCCGCGCGGGTCCGCCTCGTCTAGCGACCGCAGCAGGGCATATTTGCCTACCGGTCGAGGAAGTCCGAGGTCGGTCATGAGTTCCTAGTCGGTGCCAAGTCTGCCTGTGCCTGCCTTTACCAGCCCTTGCACGGGGTAATGTCGCACGACCTGCGCGAACATCGTTTGCCTGAATACCACTTCGGACCCCTCGCACACAAGGGTGCCCACTTGCCAGCCTCAGGAAAACACCAGGAAGATCCCAGGCAGGAAATCTGGGAAGAACCGGGATCGCGCGCAGAAAAGGCCAAGCAAGAGCGGCTGCTTGCAGGGCCGGCTACCCGAGCCGTGCCCTATTGCCGTCGCGCCGCCCGCGCCTTGCAGCGGCCCCCAAGTGCGGTCCGCGCACGCCGCGGGTGGGGAAATTACCGACTGCCGAGCCCGCCGACCCGCCGGCCACCAAGTGCCCGCCAAGCCGTCGCTGTACCCCTTGGTCCAGTCGACGATTGACACCGCTCGCGCCTCAGCATCTTATAACTATATGGCCTATTTTGGTTTGTGCGGGTGGTTTACCTGATGCAGAGCGCACGCGTTACCTCGCCGGGCTCGCAGCGGCAGCGTCGGGCCTGGGCCCGGGCGGCCCTCCTGCCGTCTGCGCTGGGCGCGCTCTTGGGGGCGGGTCCGCCAGCGCCAGCGCGCGCCGACACCGAGCCCATGCCGAGTGAGTCGATCGCGATCACCCGGCTGCCGTTTCAGGGCATCGCCGCCGAAGTGGTGACCGAGCTGTCGGGCAAGCTGGGCGACGCGCTGCGCGAGGGCGGCTTCAATGTCCTCACCGCGCAGCAGGTCGAGAACAAGCTCGCGCAGGAGCCACGCCTTCTTGGCTGCTCGACGCCGAGCTGCTACGCGCGCCTGGCGCAGGTGCTCGGCGTGCGCCGCGTCATCGAGGGCGAGGTGCAGCGGCTCGAGCTGTCGACCTTCGCGATGAAGATCCAGCTGCGCAACCTGTTTACCGGGCAGCTGTCCGAGCCGGTGCAGGAGCGCTGCGACGTCTGCAGCAACCAGGACGTCAAGCAGATGGTGGTCCGGGTCGCCGAGCGGCTGCTCCGCACCACCCCGCCGCGCGGCCCGCAAGAGACCGATCCGCCGGCGGCGAGCAGCGGCACCCTGGTCATCGAGACCGAGCCCTCGGGCGCCCAGGTCGCGATCGACAGCGTGCCGCGCGCCGAGCGCACTCCCGCCGCGTACCTCCTGGCCGCCGGCGTCCACAACCTGGTGGTGCGCGGCCACGGCTATCGCGCCCTCCGCCAGCAGATCGAGGTACCGGCCGGCGGGCAGCCGGTGACGCTGCGGCTGTCGCTGTCGGCGAACTACCAGCGCCGGCCGTGGCTCACCGCGCTGTCGGTGATAACGACCCTGGGCGCGGTGGGGCTGGCCGCGGGCAGCGCTGCGCTGCTCTACTTCAACAACAAGCCCGTGAACACCGTCGACTGCCCCGATCAGCCGGGCGTCATGTACCGCTGCCCGATGAAGTACGACAACCTCGTCCCCGGCGTCTCGCTGGCGGTGGGCGCGGGGGTCCTGGCGGTGGGCGCGGGCATCATGTTCTACCTCGACAACTCGTCGCCCAAGGTCAAGCCGATCGTCGAGCCGACCCCCGGACCGCCGCCCGCTCCGTGATTTGGCGCGACGCTACCGCGGATCTCGCCGCGGCGCCGCCCGAGCGATCGACAGCCGCCCGCGCGGGTGGGGACCGTGCCGCGGGGTCCGCAACTTCCGGCAACTTCCGGCGCCCTCCCCGCCTGCGGCTCGCCTACAGGAGCTGCGGCTGCTTCGCCCTGCCCGATGGCGGCAGCTCGGTGCGGCTGGCGGTCGTGCGATCGGCTTTGGGCTCGCTCTTGGGGTCCAGGCCCGGGCGGCGCTCGACCAGCCACTGCGCGGCGCGGCCGAAGTCGGCGAAGCGGGTCAGCTTGCCCTCGGCGCCGAGGAACGCCATCGCCACCTCGCGCGGCTTGGTGCTCACCTGCTGCAGGCGCGCCGCCACCACCAGGCAGTAGCCGGCGCGATCGTTATAGCCGGTCTTGCCGCCGTGGATGACGTGCTTGCTGGCGCGCAAAAGGAGGTCGGTGCTGGTGTACTCGATGGCGGCGCGGCGCGGCGGCAGCTTGGGGTTGCGCCCGGCGAGCTCGGCGTACGCGGTGTGCTGGGTGGTGCGGCAAGCCTGGGCGATCAGCGGATTTTTGAGCGCCGCCTGCAGGAACGCGATGACCTCGCGCGGGGTCGAGACGTTGCGGTAGTCAAGGCCCGTCGGATCCATGAACTGGGTCCGGGTAAGCCCGAGGGCGCGCGCCCGCGCCGTCATCTGCGCCGCGTGCTCGGCCGGCGACAGCCCGACCGCCCGCCCGAGCGCCAGCACCGCGCGATTGTCCGAAGCGAGCAGCGCCGCGTAGAGCAGATCGCGGTTGGTCAGCGTCATGCCGGTGAGCAGCCGCGACTTCGCGCCACGGGCGGCGAGCCGGGCGTCGGCATCGGTGATCGTGGTCTTCCCGGCGAGGTCGAGCTTGTGCTCGAGCACCACCAGCATCGCCATCAGCTTGGAGATCGAGGCGATCGGCCGCACCTCGTCGGGGTTTTTCTGATAAAGCGGCGACCGCGCCGCCGCCCCATCGGTCACATCGAGGATGAGCGCCGCCCGCGCCTGGATGTTGGGCAGGCCGGCGCGGGTGTAGACCGGCACCGGACGCTCGCGCACCGGGCGGCGCGCCTTCTTCTTGGCGGCGGCGCGGACCGGCGGCTTGCGCAGGCCCTTGGCGCTCGCCCCCGGAGCTGCAATCCCAAGCGCAAGCACGGAGGCCGCCACGAACAAGAGCGTCCTCGCCCAGCCCGCCGGTAAAGTCCGTCCGGGCAGAGCTTGTCGCCCCCGCGGCCCATCAATCAGCGTCTCCCAAAGCATCGGTGCAGTATCTCCGGCACGGCGCTTGAGACGCAAATTTTTGACCCCTTGGGAGCCAGCCCTAACTTGCGCGCGCCGTGTCTTGGCTTGGCTTTTCCAAGGTGCAGAACAGGCGCTATCCCCACTGACGGTGGCACCTCAGGGAATCGAACCCCGAACCTTACGCGTATGAAGCGTCTGCTCTAACCAGTTGAGCTAAGGTGCCAAAGGTGCTGCTGCGAATCGCTGCAAAAGCAGTATCAAAAGCAGCACCTGCATGTCAATCAATCCTTCACGCAACTCCTTTGCGACTTCCCGCAGGGACTTCTCAAGTCGACGCCGGAGGGCCCTTGCCGCGGCAGCCGCCGCTACATGCCGCCGTCCTTTTTGACGCACGAGGCGCCCATGGTCGTCGTGTAGACCCGGACCGAGTAGTTGTTTAGCGAGTACACGCCCGGCTTCTCCGGCGTCGTCGTGCCGCGCACGACCAGGAAGTACGTCCCCGGCATGAGGTTATTGGCCTCGATGCAGGCGTTGCTCGTCGCCGTCAGATCGGCCAGCACCCGCTGCGGCTGATCGGCGCCGGTGTCGGGGTTTTTGGCCAGCAGGAACAGCGCCGCGTCCAGATCGCCAAAGGCCACGTTGTACTTCACCTCGGCGATGACCTTGGCGGGGCTTGAGAGCTTGAACCTGAACACGTCCACGTCGGGCACGTTCGGCGCGCTGCGATCCGAGCAGATCTCGTACGGGCTGCCCATGGAGCTCGTCGGCGGATCGGCCATCAGCGGATTGGAGAGGCTGATCGCGCTCGGCGGCAGATCGTTGGGCTCCAGGGCGCGCAGGACCTGCTTGTCGGTGGGGCTCGGGTTCGTGTCGTCGCGGTGGCAGCGCGGCTGGCCGGTGTCGGGATCGATGCCGGACAGCATCGGGTCCATGGTCGCGCCGCCGTAGTACATGGTCTTGGTGCCGAAGTCCCAGTAATCAAGCGGCGTGATCGTCAGATCCTCGGGGGGCTGCGGCAGGACGCACCAGCCCTCTTGACTGGGCATGAGCTGCTCGCCGCACACCCGGCCGGCGCAGCAGACAAGGCCGGCGGGGCAGGTCGGGTTGTCGCTGGCGTAGCAGCGGAAGGCCATGCCGGCGTCGGCGTTGCTGCCGTAGAGCGGGTTGTAGCAGGAGGTGAGCAGCGCCGCGGCGGCGAGCGCCGGAGCCGCCCGCTCGACCGACCGGCGGAGCCCGAGGAAACCATTTTTTAGGAGTGAAAGCGTGCGCATAGCTCGATGTCCTTGGCCTAGACTTTTCGCCACTAGAAGCGGTACTCGCTGACCAGCCCGACGCTCTGCAGGCCGATGACCGGCGCTACCTGCAGCGACGCGGCGGGCTCCTCGACCTCGATCACCTTCTTGACCTTGCGCTTCTTGACCGGTGCCGCCGCTGCGTGCTCGGCGCGCGAGCGCTTGACCAGGTCATAGACGAGCAGGGCGCCGCCGGTCACCGCCAGGGCGCCGCCGACGCCGGCGAGGACCGTGCCCACGGTGTCGAAAAGCTTGCCCTGGCGCTCGTACTCGGCCGACGCCGGCTTGAGCGCGAGGTTGAGCGTCGGATCCTCGTTCGGCCCAAAGTGCGGGCACTGCGCCACCCCGCCGACCTTGACCTTGGTCTCGCACATCGAGTCCGAGCCGACCGCGCTGCTGCGACCGGCGGCCAGGCCGAACATCGCCCCGCCACCGCCGCCGGCGATCACCGCGCCGCCGATGAGCAGGCCGGCGCCGGCCCAGCCGACCGGATCCAGCACCGACGGCTTGGAAGACTTCTCGCTGCTCCGCAGCTGGTCGCGCAGGCGGTTCATCGCCCGCTGCTGATCGTTGAGGTTGAAGTTCACCGCCTCGTTCTCGATGTCGCGCTTGGGCCCGGTCTTGATCCGCTTGGCCAGCTCTTCATCGTCGGGCCCCTCGGCGGCCGTGTCGGCCCCGGCGAGCTGCGGGCGCGCCGTCGGATCGACGAGCACGATGTTGGGCGAGTCCTGGCTCCCCGAGTTCTTCACCAGGGTGCCGGCGGCGTCGCGCGCCTCGACGTAGTACTGGAACGTCCGGCCGGCCGACACCGCCTCGGGCAGGCGGGCCACCTTCTCGTTGCCGCGGCGCTTGAGCTCGACCGAGTCGAAGTTGGCCTGGCCTTCCTTGCGGTAGAACGCCTTGACCTTGACCCCCTTCATGACCGGCATCTGCACCCGTACATCGACCGGCTGGCCCGGCGGCACGAGTTCCAGCGCGTGGCCGATGCAGGCCTCGTCG
>DAOMZC010000475.1:0-5486 GCA_035437965.1 Pseudomonadota bacterium | reverse complement strand
AGCTGCGCCGTGTGCGCGACCACCCGCGCCGGGTTGACCGGCGCTTCCCGCTCGGGTGTGGCGACGATGAGCCGCCCGGCGGCAAGCTCTTTGACGTCCGCGGCGGGCGCCGCCTCGGCCTCCCCGCGCTCACCCTCGGCAGCCAAGGAGATCCCGCCGGTGAGCAGCGCCAGCCCGAGTCCGGCCAGCGCCGCTCCGCGGGCCGCCCGCTGCGCAAGCTCGGTCCGGGCGACAAGGTTCCCAAACTTCGTCATGGCCCATCTCCTAACGCGGTCAGTGTCCGGCCCGTCCGAGGCCCGGGTCAGCTCGGCGTGACCAAACCCATTTTTTGTCCGCCGGTCCTGTTATTACCATGGGGCTGAATCGCCCAGGACGCCAACCCAATGCCCACCGCGCGCGGCCTTCCCGGGCGGCCGCTGCCAACTCCGAGCGCCGGCGACCGCTGCACCGCGCGTGGCGACGGCGATGTCCGCGCCGCGCCTTGACTTACTGCGCCAGGCGGGATAGCACGGTGACATGGAACATCCCTATGCGGATTTCGTCGCCTCGGTAGAGAAGCCCGCCCGCTACCTCGGCGGCGAGTACCAATCAGTGCGCAAAGATTTCGCCGCCGCGTCGGTGCGCATCGCTCTGGCGTTCCCGGATGTGTACGAGGTCGGCATGTCCCACCTCGGGACCAAGATCCTCTACTCGCTGCTCAACAAGGACCCGCGCATCCTGTGCGAGCGCGCCTTCGCCCCGTGGGTCGACATGGAGGCAGAGCTCCGCCGGCGCCAGCTGCCGGTGCTGACCCTGGAGTCGGCGCGCCCGCTGCGCGACTTCGACGTCATCGGCATGTCGCTGCAGTACGAGCTGACGTGGACCAACTGCCTGACGCTGCTCGAGCTCGGCGGGGTGCCGCTGCGGGCGGCGCAGCGCGGCGACGACGATCCGCTGATCATCGGCGGCGGCCCGACGGCGACCCACCCCGAGCCGGTGGCGCCGTTCTTCGACTGCTTCCTGCTCGGCGAGGCCGAGGAGATACTGCCCGAGCTGCTGCTCCTGTTCGGGGCGATGAAGCGCGCCGGCGTGCCGCGCCGCGAGCGCCTCATCCGCCTGGCCGAGCGCGGTGCCATTTACGTCCCCGAGCTGTACGACACCGAGGTCGACGCCCTGACCGGCCGGGTGGTCGTCGGCAAGCCGCAGGATCCGCGGGTCCCGCCGCGGGTCAGCCGCGCCTGGGTGGCGGACCTCAACAAGTACCCCTTCCCCGCCGACGCCCCGGTGCCCTACGCCGAGGCCATCTTCGACCGCGTCAGCGTCGAGATCGCCCGCGGCTGCACCGAGGGCTGCCGCTTCTGCCAGGCCGGCATGATCTACCGCCCGGTGCGCGAGCGCGACCCCGACTCGATCGTCGACAGCGTGGTCAAGGGGGTCAAAAACGGCGGCTTCGACGAGACCTCCCTGACCTCTTTGTCGACGGCGGACTACTCCTGCATCCTGCCGCTCATGAAGAAGGTCGTCGGGCGCCTGCGCGAGGAGCAGGTGTCGCTGTCGGTGTCCTCGCTGCGCGCCTACGGCCTGAATCCCGAGATCCTCGACGAGATGGCCAGCGTGCGCGCCACCGGCCTGACCTTCGCCCCCGAGGCCGGGACGCAGCGCATGCGCGACGTCATCAACAAGAACGTCACCGAAGAGGACATCACCCGCTCGGCGGAGAACATCTTCTCGCGCGGGTGGGCGCGCATGAAGCTGTACTTCATGATCGGCCTGCCCACCGAGGCCGACGAGGACGTCGCCGGCATCGTCCAGACCGGCGGCCGGCTGCGGCGCCTCGGCAAGAAGATCCGCCCCGACGCCGACGTGACCGTCTCGGTGTCGAGCCACGTGCCCAAGCCGCACACCCCGTTTCAGTGGTGCGCCCAGGACCCGAGCGCCGACATCGAGCGCAAGCAGAAGCTCCTGCGCGACCTGGCGCGGCGGGAGAACGTGCAGCTCAAGTACCACAACAAGGACATGTCGTGGGTCGAGGGGCTGTTCTCACGCGGCGACCGCAAGCTGGCCGACGTGATCGAGGCGGCGTGGCACAAGGGCGCCCGCTTCGACAGCTGGGACGACCGCTTCAGCCTGCAGGTCTGGCAGGACGCGCTGGCCGAGACCGGGATCGATCCGACGCCCTACTTCATGACCCTGCCGCTCGACGCGCGGCTGCCCTGGGATCACCTGGACATCGGGCTTGAGGACAACTTCCTCGCCGATGAGTACAAAAAAGCGCTCAAGGACCGGCTGTCGCCGCCGTGCGGCAAGCCGTTCCAGACCCTGCTCCACCACTCGAACCTCGAGGATGCGCTGGCCGACTCGCGGCGCCTGGTCTGCTACGACTGCGGCGTCGCCTGCGACCTGACCCAGATGCGCGAGGAGCGGCTGGTCTACCTGCGCCACCTCGGGGCCGAGAAGCGCCCGGCGGCGCCGGTGTCCAACGAGGAGCGGCGCCGCCAGCAGGGGGCGCGCGGCCAGGCTCGCCCGACGGCGGCGTTCGCCCAGGGACAGGGGCTGCGCTACCGCCTGCGCTACACCAAGCTCGGGCGGGCGTCGTTTATCGCCCACCTCGACACGATGCGGCTTCTGCAGCGCATGCTGCGGCGGGCCGGCGTCGAGATGATCTACACCCGGGGCTTCCATCCCAAGCCCGACATGAGCTTCGGCCCGGCGCTGGGCCTGGGCGTGCTGAGCCTGGGAGAGGTGTGCGACCTGCGCCTCGCCCACCTGCCGGCCGAAGGCGAGGGCGCCCCGCGCGCCATGCCGCCCGACGAGCTGCGCGACCGCCTGCGCCAGGCCGCCCCCGAGGGCGTGCGCATCGATGACGTGGTGCTGCTGCCGGATCAGGCCCCGGGGCTGTCGCGGCTCATCGAGGCGGCGGAGCTGGCGATCGGCGTCCCCACCGCGGCGGCGACCGAGGCCGGGCCGCTGTGCATCGATCTGTCGCCGGTCGCTACCTGGCGGCAGCGCCCGCTGCAGCTGCAGCGCATCGGCAAGGAGCGCGGCGAGGTGCGGATCATCGACGGCCACCGCTACATCCACGAGGCCGCGGTCCTGCCCGAGGCCGCCGCCGCCGCCATGCGCCAGCTCCTGGAGTGGCCGGCGAGCCTGGCGGTGCTGCGGGCCACCGTGCGCATCGCCGGCGACGGCGGCATCCGCCCGATCGAGCTCGCCGAGGCGCTGCTCGACAAGGCCCCCCCGCCGGGAACCCGCTTCGCCCGCCTGGGCCTGCTCGGCCCCGCCGGAATGGACCTGTGCTCTCCGGCGGCGCTGCAGCAAAAAGGCCCACGCGCCGAGTCCGCGCCCAGCGAACCGAGCGCCCCCCTGGACGAGCTGGCCTCTTAATTAGTTTTTCACCGCCTGCGTTGACCCCGAAGAACGAAAGCCGCGCGGGAAGCGCGCGGTGGGGGGAGGCTCCGCCCGGCTCGGCCGGGTGGAGGGGGGCGGGCAGAGCCCCCTTTCTACTTAGTGTCTGTGCGCGAGCCGGCTTAATCGATGTCGGCAGGGGGGGGTCTGGGCAAGGTCGGCGGCGCAGCGGGCAGAGGCAGGGCGCTTGGGTCGAGCGCCTCCGCCTCGCGATCGGGCGTCGGGGCAGCGGGCTGGTTTGCTGCCGGGCTGGCGGACTTTCCCGGCGCGGCGGGTCGGCCGGGCGCTGAATCGGTGGTTTCGCTGGCGCGAACGGCGGGGGCGCGGCCGTCCTCGGCGGGACCGGCTTCGCCCGCCGGCTCGTCCGGCGGGGCGGACTTGGTGGCCGACTCGGCGTCGCCGGACTTGCCCTTGGCGCCGCTCCCATCGGCGGCGCCGGGCAACAGGCGCGCCACCGCCGCGGCCCGCTCGCTGCTCGACATGTTCTGGTAGACGATGATCGTCTGGCCGGGCTGCACCTCGGTGGTGCGCCCCATGCGGTTTATCCGCTCGACATCGGCGACTGTAAGGCCGAACCGCTTGGCGATCTTGTCCAGGGTGTCGCCGCTCTGGCACTTGTACTGCACGCGCTTTCGGCCGCGCAGGGTCTCGACCAGCTCGAAGAACTCATTGCTGCCGGTGGTGACGACGCGCACCCGGCTCGGATCGACGAGGACCACCTGGCCGGTGTCGAAGTCCTTGTCCACCCACAGGTCGAGCACCATCTTGGTCGCCAGCGTGGCCTCGGGATCGAGGTTGTTCCAGCGCAAGAGCTCGGCCTGGTTGACCTTGAAGAAGTGAGCGATGGCCCAGATCGAGTCGCCGGGGATCACGCGGTAAAAGACGCGCTTCTTGCCGGGAACGACCAGCCGGCGGTCGGGCACCGCGACCACGACGATCTCGTCCGCGGCCAGCGGCGGCGAGGTCCCGGCGTCCGCCTTGGCGGCGACCGGCCCGACGGGCGGCACCAGCAGCGTGATGCCGGTGCGGATCTCGGCGCTGTCCTCGATCCCGTTTATCCGCCGCAGCGCCGATACCGAGGTGCCGCGCAGCCGGGCGATGTCCTCCAGGCGCTCGCCGAAGCGCACCGCGTAGGGCTCCAGGCGCTCGCCGCGGGCATCGGCGCTCTGGCCGAACAGCGCCGCCGAGCCGGGGGGCAGGCGCAGCTCCCAGGTCTCACCCGCCGCCAGCGGCGGTGTGCGACCGCGCCGCAGGTGGGGGTTCAGCCGCTGCAGCTCCTCGGGCGTGCTGCCGACGACGCGCGCTGCGGTGGCCAGGCTGACCGAGCCGCGCACCGGCACCGTGTCGAAGGTGATCGCCGGATCGGAGGGCAGGTCCTCATAGCCGAAGAAGCCCTTGTTCTCGCCGACCAGGGCGGTGGCGATCGCCTTGGGCACGTAGAGCAGCGTCTCCCACGGCAGGCCGTCCTCGTGGCGGCACAGCTCCCAGTAGTCGTTGGTGTTGTACTTCTGCATCGCCCGCAGCACCGCCCCGTAGCCGGCGTTGAACGCCGCCAGCGTCAGGTGCCAGCTGCCAAAGCGCGCCTTCAGGTCGCCCAGGTAGCGCGCCGCGGCCTCGGTGGAGTGCACCGGATCCTTGCGCTCGTCGATCCAGTAGTCGACGCGCAGGCCGTAGATGCGCGCTCCCTCGGGGAGGAACTGCCACAGGCCGACGGCGCCCTTGTTCGACCGGTCGTGCGGGTCGTAGCCGCTCTCGATCATCGAGACGTAAAGCAGAAACCGCGGCAGGCCGTACTTGTCCAGCGCCTGCTCGATGAGCGTCTTGTAGCGGCCCTGCTTGCGCAGCCACGAGGCCATGATCGAGCGACCGCGCTTTTCTTCTTTATAGAACTCCAGGTACTTTATGACGTGCGCCTCGAAGCGCACGAACGTCGGCGACAGGCCCAGGTTGTCGAGCAGCCGCAGCGCCGACAGCCAGGGTATGGTCGGGCTCGGCGCCGCGTCCGGCGGGCGGTGGCCGAGCGGCGAGTGCAGACCTTCGGGTACCGCGTCGGGTCCGAGCCCGCCGCTCGGCCCGCCGCCGAGCCCGAGCTCGCTGCCGCC
>DAOMZC010000474.1:0-5489 GCA_035437965.1 Pseudomonadota bacterium | reverse complement strand
CCGCGCCCACCAACGGGTTCGGCTCCACATACCCCCTCCCCCGCTCCGCCAGGGACGCCGGATTACCGAGGGAGGGTCCCGAAGGGGGATCAGCTGGCGGTCAGGGCGGTGAAGACCTCGGCGCCGTGGCGCTTGATGGCGCTTACAAGGCCGCCCTCACGCCGCAGGGCGCGCAACAGCGGGGTGACGGGCTGGGCGGCGAAGCGCTGGCCGGAGCGGACGTGGCGGACCGAGCCGGCGAGGTCGACCTCGAGCTCGTCGTCGTCGCCGCATAGCTCGTAGAAGGCCGGGTCGGTGATGACCAGGTAGGGCAGCGCTTCGTTGACGAGGTTGCGCTTGTGGATGAAGGCGTAGCTCTTGGCGATGACGACCTCGATGCCGGCGCCGAGCAGCGCCCACACGGCCTGCTCGCGCGAGCAGCCCGTGCCCCACGTGGCGGCGGCGACGACGACGTTGTGGCCGGCGCGGGCTTTTTGCGGGAAGCCGGGGCGGACGAACTCGAAGCAGTGGTCGCCGAGCTCGCGCAGGTCGGTGAGGTGGCAGAACTGGCCGGGGATGATGGCGTCGGTGTCGATGTGATCGGCGAAGCGCTGGACGCGGCCACGGACCAGCGCCGGCGTGGTGGTGGCGGTGGTGGCGGCGGCGCTGGCGGCCGGCGCGGCGACCGCGATCTGGGGCGCTTCGCTGCGGACCTCGGGGATGCGGGCGTCGCTGCGGCGGTGCAGGAGGCGCAGATAGCGCTCGGGATCGACCTGGGCGAGGAGCGGGCGCGGATCGCGCACCTTCATGCCGATGGCGGCGGCGGCGGCCGATGGGCCCGAGGCGAGCCAGGCGAGCGAGCCCTCGCCCATGCGGTTTTTGTAGTTGCGGTTCTGCGAGGTGATCCAGGTCTGGCCCTTGCCGGCCTGGCGGCTGGCGACGCCCAGGCACATCGAGCAGCCGGGGGGGTCGATGGTGAACCCGGCCTGCTCGTAGTGGCGCCACAGACCGGCCTCGTAGAGGCGGCCCTGGATCGACAGGTCGCCGGGGACGACCAGGCGGCGGCCGGGCTCGGCGGGGGCGATGACCTCGCCGGCGCGCAGGGCCTGCTCCAGCACCAGGGCGCCCAGGACCAGCTCCTCTTCGGTGGTGGTGCAGGCGCCGATGAACACGCCGTCGACGGCCATGCCCAGGTGGTCGGTGACCGGGGCGATGTTGTCGGGCGAGAACGGCTTGGCGAGCAGCGGCACGAGCTTGCCGAGGTCGATTGGGTAGCGCGCCAGGTAGGCGGCGTCCTCGTCGGCGCGGTAGAAGTGGGCGGCGCCGGGCGGCGGCGGCTCGGAGCGGCTGTCCAGCCAGGCGGCGGTGACCTCGTCGGGCTCGAAGATGCCGTTGAGGCCGCCGAACTCGGCGGTCATGTTGGCGATGGTGAAGCGCATGTCGGTCGAGAAGTGGCGGGTGGCGGCGCCGCGGTACTCGACGGTGCGCTCCATGGCGACGGTGTTGCGGCCGAGCTGCCCGAGGGTGGTGAGGATGATGTCCTTGCCGGTCAGACCGAACGCCGGGGCGCCGGTGTAGTCGACGGCGATGGCCTCGGGCACCTCGATCCACGACTCGCCGAGCACCATGGCGGCGGTTATGTCGGCGCCGCCGAGGCCCACGGCGAACGCGCCCAGGCCCCCGTGCGAGGAGGTGTGCGAGTCGGCGCCCAGCACGACCTGCCCGGGCAGCACCAGGTCGCGGTAGAACTTGGTGTGGAGGATGGTCTGGTTGGAGTCGTAGAAGTGGCGCAGGCCGCCCTCGTTGGCGAAGTCGCGCGAGAGCTGCACGAGCTTCTGGGTCCGGCTGTCGCGTAGGAGCGTCGTCGGGTCCACCGTGTGGTCGACCGCGAGGAAGAAGCGGTCGCGGCTCGGCAGCTTGGGCCTTCCCAGGGCCTGGTAGGTCTTGTCCATGCCGTTCCAGGCGAGCTCACTGGCAATCGTCCAGTCGACGCGCAGGCGCAAAACGTCCCCGGCCTGCACGTAGGGGCGGGTCAGCCCGACCGCGTGCGCGGCGAGGATCTTCTGGGTGAGGGTCATCGGGTGGCGGGGGGCAGAGGTGCTCATGGGCAGCACCTTAACATGCCGGCCGCCTGGACCTTGGCGGCGATCGACTACGAGGCGGCGGGGGCCAGGGCCTTGAGCGCCTGGGCGAGGCGCGGCAGGAGCTCGGTGATCTCGGCGGGGCTCACCGCGCCGACCGAGAGGCGGAACCAGCCCGACTCCTCCTGCATGCCGAAGGCCTGGAACGGCACCACTGCCATGCCGGCGGCGTCCAGCAGGTAGCTGCGGATCTGCTCGTTGGTGGTGATGGTCTGGCCGGAGGGCAGCTTCTGGCCGTGCAGGGCGAACTGGACCGACAGGTAGATGGCGCCCTGCGGCGGCACGGCGCGCACCGGCAGGCCGAGGCCCTGCAGCTGGGTGAAGCCCTCGTACAAGAGATCGAGGCGCAGCTTCACCTCGGCCTTCATCACCTTGTGGAACTCGGCCATCGCGGCGGTGTCGGCCAGCATCTCGGCGGCGGCCAGCTGCTCGGCGCGCGGGGCCCAGGCGCCGACGTGACCGAGCACGTCGCGCATGCGGGCGGTGATGTAGGGCGGGGCAATTGCCCAGCCGACGCGCAGGCCGGTCGAGCACAGGGACTTGCTGATTGCGTCGACGAAGATGGTGTAGGCGGTCATCTCCGGTCGCAGCTCGGGCGGGGTGTGGTGGCGGACGGTGCCGAAGGTCAGGGCGTAGTAGACTTGGTCGTACATGAGGTACAGCGGCCGCTCGCCGGCGCGGGCGCGGCGGTGGTTCTCGCTGAGGATGGCGTCGCAGATGCGCGCGAGCTCGTCGGCCGCGAGCACGGTGCCGGTCGGGTTCAGGGGGCTGTTGAGGCACAGCAGGCGCGCCCCGGGGAACAGCGGCACGAGCTTCTGCGCGGTGGGCATGAAGCCCTCTTCGGGGCGGGTCGGGCACTCGACGGGAACGCCCTCGCACAGGTGGATGTAGTGGTTGTTGTTCCACGACGGCGTCGGGTAGATGACGCGGTCGCCGCGCTCGATGATCGAGCGGTAGGTGCCGTAGATGGCCGGGCGGGCGCCGCCGCAGATGACGACGCTCTCGATCGGGTAGTCGAGCCCGAGCGTCTGCCGGTAGTACTCGCACACCGCCTCGCGCAGGGCGGGCATGCCGTCGGACGGCGGGTAGTTGGTCTCGCGGCGCTCGTAGGCGCGGGTGATGGCGGCCTGCAGGAGCCGCGGGATGGGGAACTGGCTGGGCAGGAAATCGCCGACGGTGAGGTTGCAGACCTTGTGCCCCTTGGCCTGCAGGGCGCGCACCGCGGCGGCGATCTTCAGGATCTCGGAGCCGACAAGGCCGAGGGCGACCTGGGAGAGCCCCGCCCGTGCTGCCTGCTCACCGGCGGGGCCGCGCGGCATGTGGTCGGCACACTTAAGGGGCGTCGCGGGACTTGGGACGGATGGGGTTTCGCTCATCGGCCGCATCATAGAGACAGGGCCGCGGGCCAGGCAAGCCGAAGCGCTGCGGTTTTTCCGCCGCGCCAGAGGGAATCGCCGCATAATGGGGGCGCTGGCCCGGCCTCAGGAGCTGCAGCGCCGGGCACGCCACAGAGGCTGCGGTGTCGATCGTTCCCCCAAAAAACCAGAGCGCGACCGATGCTCAGGTCGTGACCTCGCCGCCCGCGGACACCCCCCCCAAGATGCTGGCCGGCAAGGAGCGGGAGAGCTCCGTCTCGCTGTCGCAGCGCAGCCCGCGGTCGCAGCGCGTGGTCGAGCCGGCCCCCGGCCAGCTGGAGTCGGTCGGCTCGGCGTGGGCGGCGCAGCGCAAGGCCCTGACGCAGCTGTTTCCGCAGCGGTTCCGCCAGATGTGCGTGCTGGGGGTGGTCCTGGTCTCGATCTTCTACGCCATCGATGTCGGCTACCCGTGGCCGCCCACCGTGGCGCTGACGCCGCGCGAGTTCTTCGGGGTGCGGGCGCTGTGGGTCGCGGGGTACCTGCTGCTCATGGCGACTTCCTACTACAAAGAGCTGAGCGAGAACCTGCAGGTGGCGCGCGACTATGCGCTCGTCGGGCTGACCTCGGCGTGCGTGGGGGTCCTGTGCGCGCACACGGGGCGCATGGGGAGCCCGTATTATGCGGGGCTGACGATCCTGGCGCTGGCGCGGTTCGTCCTTCTGCCGGGCGGGCTGTGGCGAACGGCGCCGGTGTCGGTGGCGATGGTGGTGATTTGGCTGTTGTGCACGTGCCTGTGGCCGTCGCCGTACCCGCGGCCGGGCTTTGAGAGCTGGCGCGGCATCACCACGATGTGCTTTCTGCTTGGTGCAATGGTGCCGGGGGTGGTCGGCACGATCGCCACCGACCGCCTGGCGCTTGGCCTGGAGACCGCGAAGCTGATGGGCCGCTACAGGCTGGTGCGGCGCCTGGGGGCGGGCGGCATGGGCGAGGTCCACCTGGCCTATCACGCCTCGCTGCGGCGGCCGTGCGCGGTGAAGATCCTCAAAGAGGAGCTGTGCGATCCGGTGGCCACCGCGCGCTTCGAGCGCGAGGCCGAGGCGGCCAGCCGGCTGCGCCACCCCAACACGATTGCGGTGTTCGACTTCGGACGCACCGATAACGGCCGCCCCTATTACGTCATGGAGTACCTGGAGGGCTGCGACCTCGGGCAGCTCGTCCGCCGCGATGGGCCGCTCGATCCGGCGCGGGTCGTCTATCTTCTTACGCAGGTCGCCGGCTCGCTCGGCGAGGCGCACGCGCTGTCGCTGGTCCACCGAGACGTCAAGCCCGGCAACCTGTTCATCACCGCGATGGGCGGGCACGGCGACTTCGTCAAGGTCCTGGACTTCGGCCTGGTCAAGGGCATCGATCTGGGGCCCGAGCTCACCCGGCAGGACGCCTTCATGGGCACCCCGCGCTACATGGCGCCCGAGGCGCTGGCCGGTCAGAAGGCCGACTGCCGGGTGGATGTCTACGCCCTGGGCGCCGTCGGGTACTTCATGCTGTGCGGCGAGCCGCCGTTCGCCTCCGGGGACGCCTACCTGGACATCTACCGCCAGATCAACGACCCGCCGCCGCCGCTGGAGACCCGCCGCGATCCGAGCCTGCCCAAGCCCTCGGACGAGCTCGTCGCCGTGCTGCTGCGCTGCCTGGAGAAGGACAAGGAGCGCCGCTTCGCGAGCGCCAGGTCGACCGCGTCGACGCCCACGCCCATGCAGCCGATGATCTCGAGCCGCGGCAGCGCCTCGATCATGGCCGCCGGGGCGCCGTGCACGCCGGTGGTCTGCAGGAAGCGCACGCGCTCGCCGAGCCGGGCGAGGATGGGCGCGTGTTCCGCCGGCGCCGCGGGCAGCGCGTGGACCGTGAAGCGCTCGGCGAGGCGCGCCATCGCCGCCGGCAGCAGCGGCGCGACCGAAACGAGGTCGGGCCTCATCGCGCCTCAGCCCTTGCGGAAGGTGCGCAGCAGGGCCTCGCC
>DAOMZC010000473.1:0-5498 GCA_035437965.1 Pseudomonadota bacterium | reverse complement strand
CCGGCGGGTGCACGGTCGGGCGCAGCAGGCCCAGAAAGGTCAGCGCCGCCCCCGCCAGCGCGCCGCCGAGGTGGGCGCGCCAGTCCACGTGCGCCTGCAGCGACACCAGGGCGGTGAGGCCCAGGTTCAGCATCGCCATCCGCTTGAGGTTCTGCGCGATCGGCAGCGGCAGCTCACCGCGCGGCCGCCACCCGAGCGCCGCCGCCGCCCCGAGAAGGCCGCAGATCGCCCCCGAGGCGCCGACGCTGGAGCTGAAATCTCCGAAGCCGGTAAGGGCCGTCCCGAGCAGGTTCCCGCCGAGCCCCGCCAGGACATACAAAGACAGAAACCGCGCCGAGCCGAGCAGCCGCTCCAGGAGCAGCCCGAGGTTCCACAGCGCCAGCGAGTTGAACATGAGGTGCGCCAGGCCGCCGTGCAGCGCCGTCGCCGCCAGCAGCCGCCACCACTCGCCGGCGAGGATCCGCACCGGAGCCGCCGCGCCCAGCCGGCCCAGCGTCGCCGACACCTCGGGGCCGCCCCACAGGTAGGTGAGCCCCAGCAGCGCCAGGTTCAGCCCGAGCAGGCCGTAGGTCAGCGGGGTCCGTCGAGTCTGCAGGAGCTGGGCGAAGTCGCGGGCCTGGCTCAGGTGCTGGTGGGTCGCCTGGGCCGCCTGCTCGCAGCGGGCGGCAAACTCGTCCTCGGGCAGAAGGTTCAGCCGGAGCCGGGGCTGTTCGCGCAGCGCCGGCCCGACCTCGCTGAACACGAGCGACGACGGCGAGCGGACGACCCCGTCGCTGCTGACCTGAAAGACCTGCAGCGCGGGGGCGGCCGGAGCGGTGGCGGCCACGCCCTGCAAGATCTGATCGGTCTTTTCTGCGTCCTGCTTGGCGGTCACGACGATGATGCGCAGGTAGAAGCGCTTGTCCGGGTCGCCGGCGCGGCTTGCCGCCAGCTCATCGAGCAGCGGCCGCAGACGGTGGGGAAGTACCGCGGCGTCCTCGCTGCTGCTCAGCAGCACCTGCGCCAGTACGGGCACTCCGCGCTGCGCATCGGCGCCGACCTGCAGGCGCACCTCATGCGGGCCATGGACAAACAGCTGGGCTCCCCGGCCGGGCGCGAGCAGCGACGAGACAACGGCCTGAAAGCGAGCCGTCGCGCGCTCCGGTTCGCTTAATTCCATGACTCACTATAAAACAGCCTGCGTGTTATTCGCACTGCTATGCCGTCGTGCCGGCCGCGCGCGGGCGAAAAAGACGCCAGCCTGCGCCGACCGCTGCCCGCGCGGCGCCGCGCCGTCGGCACGGCGGCCCGCCAAGCCACAGCGTCGGCGTTTTTGGGAGCACGCTGCCCAGGACGAGGCGCTCTCCCGGCCCCGCGCTCGGTCGCGGCGCTGGCCTGGCTGGTGCAGTGCGGCGGCGGGGCTCATCGCGCTCGCGCTCGTGCTCGGCGGTGGGGCGATCGCCTCGGCGGCGGCTCTTGGGGAGCTGCAGGCGCGCGTCATGGTGCGCGGCTCCATCATCGCGCTGGGCGGGGCGCGCGTCCAGATACGCAGCGGGACTGAAAGCTTCGAGCTGACCGCCGATGACAAGGGCCGCTTCACGCTCGCCCTGCCGGCCGGGCCGGCCGAGGTCACGGTCTCTGCCCCCGGACACGAGACGCTGCACCAGCGCACCCCGGTGTCCGCCGGCACCCTCACCAAGACCGAGTACCTGCTGCGCCCGCTGCCCGCCTACCGCCGGCCCTTCGAGGCCACGGTGCGCGCCGGGACCCCGAATGAGGGCCAGCACGTCTCGCTGGGCAATGAGGAGCTGCGCACCCTGCCCGGCGGCCTGGGCGACCCGTTCCGCGTCATCGGCCTGCTGGCCGGGGTGGCGACGCCGCTGCCGCTGCTGCCGGTGTTCGTCGTGCGCGGGGCGAGCCCGGGGATGAACGGCTTCTTCCTGGACGGCATCCGCGTCCCGCAGCTGTTCCATCTGCTCGTCGGGGGCGGCGTCGTGCACGCGCGCTTCGTCGACCAGATCGACTTCTACCCCGGCGTCTACGACGCCTCGTTCGGCCGCTACGCCGGCGGCATCATCGACGCCAAGACCCGCCCCGCCGGCACCGATGGCTACCACGGCGAGCTCGAGCTGCGCCTCTACGATCTGTCCGCCGCCGTCGAGCTGCCCCTGCCGCACGGGGTGCGGGTGACGGTCTCGGGCCACTACGGCTATCCCGGGCCGCTGGTGCACGCGATCGACAACCGGATCGACGTCAGCTACTGGGACTACCAGCTGCGGCTGGACTTCCGCGGGCTGACCGTGCAGGCGCTCGGCTCCTACGACAACCTGACCATCTCGGACCCGTCGCTCATCACCGGCGGCGCCGCGGCCCCAAGCGGTGACAACCGCCCGGACAACAGCTTCCGCCAGACCTTCCACCGCCTGCAGCTGCGCTACCGGGCGCAGCGCGGGCGCCTGCACCTGGAGACCGCCGCCGTCGGCGGCATCGACGAGCTGACGATCTTCCAGGGCAACGGCGTGCGCAAGCTGGCGCTGAACCTGCGCGCGATCTTCGCCCTCCTGTGGCCCCGGCTGCGGCTGCGCCTGGGGGTGGACACCGAGCTGTCGCGCTTCACGGCGCAGAACTTCGCCACCGAGCCCGTACGCGCGCATCCCGATGACCTGGGGGATCTCGACGGTGCCCGCGACGGCGTGGTCGCCAGCGCGTTCGCCGTCGCCACCGTCGAGCCGTGGCGCGGCATCAGCGCCACCGCGAGCGCGCGGGTCGATGTCTACCACGCCGGCAGCGTGACCCTCTTGGGCCTCGATCCGCGGCTGCAGCTGCGGGCGCGGCTCACCGACTGGCTGGTCGTCCACGGGGGCCTTGGCTACTACCAGCAGCCGCCGAGCTTTCCGGTGGCGCTGCCCGGCATCGACACGTTCGCCCTCAACCTCGGTCTGCAGCACGCCGTGCAAGGCGCGGTCGGGGAGGAGCTGAAGCTGCCCGCGGCGTTCTCGCTGAACGTCACCGGCTACTACCAGAAGTTCCAGAACATCAACGACGTGGTCATCGACTTCTCGCCGGTCGCCTGCACCTCGCCGCCGCCCGAGTCACTGTCGGGCTACCCGGCGCAGATCACCCGCCAGGTCGCCGGCCAGTCGTTCGGCATGGAGGCCATGCTGCGCCGCCACTCCGGTCGCGTCACCGGCTGGGTCGCCTACACGCTGAGCCGGGCCGAGCGCGCGTTTTCCTGCGGCCTGCGGCCGGCGGACTATGATCAGACGCACGTGCTCAACACCGTGCTGCAGGTGCGGCTGCCGTGGAACCTTCTGGCGGGGGCGCGGCTGTTCGTCTCCACCGGCCGGCCGGTGACCCAGCTGCAGCTGCCCGACGGCAGCGGGACCCTGCGCAACAACGTCCGCCTGCCGACCACGGTGCAGCTCGACGTGCGCATCGACCGCGAGTGGCTGCTGCGCCGCTTCGCCTTCATCGTCTTTGTCGAGGTCGTGAACGCCACTTTCTCCGAGGCGGTGTTTGGCCTGGCGTATCCGCGCGAGGGGATGATTACCCGCTATGATCAACCGGTGCTCAACGGCTTCCGCTGGATCATCCCGTCCATCGGGTTGCGCGGTCGCTTCTAGGAGGTCGGCATTGCAACGCTCGGACCGGCAACGGACTCCTCTTTTCCTGAGTTTACTATCGCTGGCAGTGCTCGGGTCGGGCGCTTGCAGCTGGACATTTGATGACTCGGCTCCCGAGGTCCCGCTCCTCGGCACGCCCATTGCGCCCGAGCAGTTCGTCAAGCTCAACGTCGAGCCGGCCCGCGATGACCTCATCCTGACCGACGGCGATGGCAACCCGTGGGTCGCGATCACCGCGGCGGCGCCGCTTACGCTGATTCCGCTGCCGCAGCAGCGCGACACCGTGCACCTTATCCGGCTCGACGCCGACGCCCCAAAAGATGGGCGGGAGCGGCTCGATGTGACCGCCGATCACTCGCTGGTCAGCTACCGCGCGGTCTACCTCATCGAGCCGCCGTCCGGCGCTGCCAAGAACGATCCGACGCAGCCCACAGCAGTCACCGTGCTGTTCCCCGGCGTCCCCCCGCGCGCGCAGACGTTCACGTTCCCAAGCGGCAGCGAGACGCTCAGCATCGACTACAACACCGACGAGTCATTTGTGTACTGGGTCCCCAAAGCCAAGGATCCGCGCATCTTCATCACCCGCACCGACGGCTCGTTCCAGCGGACGCTGCCGCCGCCCAAGGGCTATGACGCGCCCGAGGGCCTGGCGCGGATCCGCTTGTTCTTCGACAGCAGCGGCGAGCACCTGTTCGTGCAGGACGGCGACCGGCGGCTTTTGAGCTACTCGACGCGGGACGACAAGTCAGTGGAGCTGGGCGTGCAGCCGGTGGCGCTGGCGTTCAGCAGCCCGCAGACCTCCCTCATCTCTTGCGCGGAGGGCGGCGTCAAGCGGGTGGCGCTCGACGGCAGCGGGGAGGCGGTGCTCGACTCGGCGCCCTGTGATCCGGACATTTTGCGCAGCTCGGGCGGCAAGATCTATTACAAGAGCGGAGAGGCGCTGCGCAGCGCCGCGGTCGACGGCAGCGCGCCGCCGCAGGTGGCTCTTATGGGGCCGCTCGGGCAGCTGTTCGCGGTGTCGTCCAGGTGGGGACTTGTGTACTCGCTGGACGCCCCGCTCACCTACGGCAACGGCATCGGTGATGGCTGGCTGGGCGACTGGCGGTTCATGCAGCGGGGGCGCCGACCGGGCTTCTCCGGCGACGGCACCCGGCTGCGCTGGCTGGAGAACGCGGCGCGCTCGGACAACAGCGGCGATCTGAGCTCGGCGACGATCGCCGACCGGCAGGTCGTGCAGCTGGCGCGCAACGTCCGCACCACCTCCGAGCTCGCCGACGGGCGCGTGCTGGCGATCAGCAACGCGGCGTTCAAGGGGACGCAGAACCGGCTGATCGTCATCGACGAGGCGAGCCGCACCGCGCGCTGGGTGGTGGACAGCGCGCGCGACTTTTTGCGCATCCCCGGGACCGAGGAACTGCTGGTCAAGATCATCGTCGGCCAGCTGGGGTTCGATATCCGGCGGGTGCCGATTCCGCGCCCGGTCGGCTCGGCGTCCTGAGGGTGGGAGGGCGCTGGCAGGCGGCGCGCAGTTGACAGGGGGGCGCGGCTCCTTATATAGCCGGCGCATGATAAAGAGGGTTCCGACTCGTGACCTCCGCGGCGCGGGCGCTCCGGCGCGACGCTCCCGCTGGGCCGTGGCGCTCCTGGTGCTGGGCCTTGGCTGGTCGGCCGGCGGCTGCTCGCCGCGGCCGGCCGACTTCGATCCGATCATCCGCGCCGAGGACCTGCGGCAGGTGGACGCGCCGGCGCTGACCCAGGCGGCGATGGCCAAGGACGCGCGGCTGCGGGCGCGGGTGGCCCTGGCCTACGGGCGCATTGCGCAGCCGGCGTGCATCGCGCCGCTCTTGCAGCTGCTCGGGGATGAAGAAGCCCAGGTGCGGGCGGCGGCGGCGTTCG
>DAOMZC010000472.1:0-5528 GCA_035437965.1 Pseudomonadota bacterium | reverse complement strand
CAGCGTGGTCTCGATCCGGGTCGCCAAGAAGCAGAAGGTGCGGGTCAACCGCCGCGGCAACCCGTTCGGGCGCGAGCTCCCCTTCGGCAACCCGTTCGGCTTCCCGTTCGGCGGCCCCGACGACGATGACGACGGCGGCGAGGAGCAGAGCGGACCGGTGCAGCGCGGCGCCGGCTCGGGCGTGGTGATCGATGAGAAGGGCTACATCCTCACCAACAACCACGTGGTCGGCGAAGCGGACGACATCAAGGTCCAGTTCCTCGACGGCAAGGAGCTGGCGGCCAAGATCATCGGAACCGACTCGCGCTCGGACCTGGCGGTGATCAGCGTCGACACCAAGGGCTACGCGGTCAAGGCCGCCAAGCTCGGCGACTCCGAGAAGCTGATGGTCGGCGAGTGGGTCATCGCGATCGGCAACCCGTTCGGCCTCGATCACACGGTGACCGTCGGCGTCATCAGCGCCAAGGGCCGCTCGGGCATCGCCAACAGCAAGGGCAACTACCAGGACTTCCTGCAGACCGACGCCTCGATCAACCCCGGCAACTCGGGCGGACCGCTGGTCAACCTGAACGGCGAGGTGATCGGCATCAACACCGCGATCCTCGGGCCCGGCGGCAACATCGGCATCGGCTTCGCGGTGCCCTCGGATCTGGCGCGTCCGGTGGTCAAGGACCTGATCGCCAGCGGCAAGGTCCGGCGCCCCTACCTTGGCATCAGCATGCAGGAGATGCACCAGGACATGGCCAAGGCGCTCGGCGGACCCGAGAAGGGCGCCCTCGTCCAGGCCCTGACTCCCGGCGGCCCCGCCGAGAAAGCCGGCGTCAAGCGCGGCGACATCATCGTCAAGGTCGATAGCAAGGCGATCAATAACTCGCGCGATGTGCAGCGCCAGGTGCTGCAGCGGCGGGTCGGTGACGCGGTCGCGCTGGAGGTCTGGCGCGACGGCAAGCTGGTCAGCCTGAGCGCCAAGGCGGCCGAGCTCCCCGGCGACGACGCCCCCGCCGGAGTCGGCGGCAGCGGCGAGGAGCAGTCCAAGGCCAAGCTTGGCCTTAGCATGCAGACCCTCACCCCCGGCATGGCCGATCGGCTGGGCCTCAAAGCGCAGGCCGGCGTGGTCATCACCGGCATCAAGGCCGGCAGCCCCGCCGCCGAGGCCAACCTGAGCCGCGGCGACGTGCTGCTGGAAGTCGACCGCAAGCCCGTGCGCAGCGCCGAAGAAGCCAGCCGGCTCCTCAGCGTCGATCGCCCCGGCGGCCACGTGCTGCTCGTGCAGCGCGGCGACAGCGCCCTGTTCCTGCTCCTCCAGCCCGGCGCCGCCAAGTAGCACCCCCGCCAAAGAAGCAAACAGGCGTGGGCCGACCGTAGCTCCTTTTTTGTCAGCGCCAGCTGGCAAAAAAGGAGCGCAGGGAAGGGGGCCCCGCGCCGTCGCAGCTCGCGATAGCGTTCCTTCTAAACGACCCCTCCCCCTCTCGACCGCTCCGACCTACCTGGACCCCGAAGCCTTGCTTAGCAGATCCCCAAGCAGCGACTTGGCCAGGCGCAAGCGATCCTCCCGCTCTTTGATCCCGACCCAGGCGCGGACCAGCCGCTGGTCGGCCGTGATCCGCCACGGCGACTTGGGCACGCTGACCAGCTTGGTCACCTGCGCCGGGGACAGCGGCGTCTCGTTGCGCAGGGCCAGGGCCAGCCGCGACTCGGACAGCTCGACCGCGCTCGCGCACAGGCGGCGGGCCAGGGCCTTGACCACCATCAGGTCGGCGAGTACCTCGACCTCCGGGGGCAGCTCGCCGTAGCGGTCGCGGATCTCGGCCAGCACTTCGGCGATCTCTTCTTCGTCGCGGGCGAGCGACAGCCGGCGGTAGAAGTCCAGGCGCTGGCCGGTGTCGGGCACGTAGTCGTCCGGGATGTAGGCCGGCACGTCGCAGGTCAGATCGGGATCGGCGGGCGGCGTGATCGGCTGCCCGCGCAGCTCCGCCACCGCCTCCTCGAGCATCTTGGTGTAAAGCTCGAAGCCGACCGCGGCGATCGTGCCCGACTGCTTGTTGCCCAGAAGGTCCCCGGCGCCGCGGATCTCCAGGTCGTGGCTGGCGATATTGAAGCCGGCCCCGAGCTCGCTGAACCGCTGCAGCACCGCCAGCCGCTGCTTGGCGTCGCTGGTCATCGACTCCTGCGGCGGCACCAGCAGGTAGCAGAAGGCGCGCTGCGTCGAGCGGCCGATGCGCCCGCGGATCTGATAAAGCTGGCTCAGGCCGAACGTGTCGGCGCGGTCGACGAACATCGTGTTGGCGCGCGGGATGTCCAGGCCCGACTCGATGATCGTCGTGCACAACAGCACGTCCGCCCGCCCTTCGACGAAGTCGAGCATGACCTTCTCCAGCTCCTCGGGCGACATCTGGCCGTGGCCGGTGAGGATGCGCAGCTCGGGCAAGAGGTCGTGCAGGCGGCGCGCCCACTTGCCGATCGTCTCGACGCGGTTGTGGACGAAGAAGACCTGGCCGCCGCGCGAGAGCTCGCGCTTTATGCCCTCGCGGATGAGGTCGTCGTTGTCGCGGGCGACGATGGTGCGGATGGCCAGGCGGTCGGCGGGCGCGGTGGTGATGATCGAGATCTCGCGCAGCCCGCTCATCGCCATGTGCAGGGTGCGCGGGATCGGCGTCGCCGTCAGCGTCAGGGTGTCGACCTGGGTGCGCAGCTTCTTGAGGCGCTCCTTGTGGGCGACGCCGAAGCGCTGCTCCTCGTCGATGATGATGAGCCCGAGGTCCTTGAAGCGGACATCGCTCGACAGCAGGCGGTGGGTGCCGATGACGATGTCGACGCCGCCTTCGGCCAGCTTCTTGAGCACCTGGGTCTGCTCGCCGCGCGAGCGGAAGCGCGACAGCGAGGTGATGTTGATCGGCAGATCCTTGCACCGCTCGCTGAACGTCGCGTAGTGCTGCTCGACGAGCACCGTGGTCGGGGCCAGCACCGCGACCTGCTTGCGGCCGAGCACCGCCTTGATCGCGGCGCGCATCGCCACCTCGGTCTTGCCGTAGCCGACGTCGCCGCAGACCAGGCGGTCCATCGGCCGCTCGGTCTCCATGTCGGACAGGACATCGGCGATCGCCCGCTCCTGATCCGGGGTCTCTTCGAAGGGGAAGGTCGCCTCGAACTCCTGGAACAGCTGCTCGCCGTCGGTGTCCAGGTGAAAGGCGTGCCCCGCCAGGGCCTGCCGCTGGGCGTACAGCTGAAGGAGCTCCTCGGCGATCTTTTTGACCTCGCGCGAGACCTTGGCGCGCGTCTTCTGCCAGGTCTCGCCGCCCAGGCGATCCAGGCGGGGCGTGATCCCCTCGGCGCCGACGTAGCGCTGGACCTCGCCAAGGCGCCACACCGGCAGGTACAGGGTGCCGCCGTCGTACTCGATGTGCATGAAGTCGACGGCGACGCCGCCGGTGCGGATCGGCAGCTTGGTCAGGCCCTTGTAGCGGCCGACCCCGTGCAGCTGGTGGACGACGAACGCCCCGACCTCGAGGTTCTTCAGGTCGCCGAGCGACGGCTTCTTGGGCGCCCGCGCCGCCTTGCGCGCCGCTTTCTCGCCGAAGATCTCGGCCTCGCTGAACAGCGCGACGCGGTCGAGCGGCAGGTCGAAGCCGCGCAGCAGCGACCCGATGCGCAGCTCCAGCCGCCCGAGCTGCTGCGGGCTCTGCTCCAGGAGGTCAAAGCGGTGCAGCCCCTCGCCCTGCGCCTGCTCGGCGGCGAGGCTGGCGACGCCGGGGCGGTGCAGCACGGGTTTTAGGCCGTAGCCCTTGAGCAGCCCCTCCATGCGCTCGGCGTGCTGCAGGCTGCTCGACACCACCACCGAGCGCACGCCCTCACCGAGGTTGTCGCGCAGCACCCGCACCATCGGCATCAGCAGGTGCTCGGCCTTCTCCGCCCGCGCCCGCTGCATCTGCGCGGCGAGCGGGCGGTGATCGGCGACCGCGAAGCGAATCTCGGGGTCGCCGGGGTCGCTGTCGGCCACCGACTCTTCGCCGGCGATCACCAGCGGATCGCTGAGGATGCAGCGCGGTCGGTCGGCGGCGGGCAGCTCGGGGCTGCCGCTGAACATCTGCCGCAGCTCGGCCGCCGACAGGAAGAAGTCGCCGGGCGGGAACGCCAGCCGGTGCTCACCAAGGCGGCGCTGGTACTGCGCCTCGGCGTCGACCAGGGTGTCGCGCAGCTCGTCGTAAAGGCGGTGCGGCTCGACGAGGAAGAACGTCGCCCCGGCGGGCAGGTACTCGGACAGCGGCGCCAGGTGGTGGTGGAACGCCGGGGTCAGCGACTCGACGCCGAAGAAGTCCTCGCCGGACTCGATCTGCTCGAGCAGCTGGCGGGTGCGCGCCGACGGGTGGACCGCCAGGTCGCCGGCCTCCAGCAGGCGGTCGCGCAGCCGGTGGCCGGGGGTCAGGATGGTCTCGCGCACCGGGTGCAGGTAGATCTCGGAGGTCTTGCGCAGGGTGCGCTGGGTCGCCGGATCGTAGAAGCGCAGCGACTCGACGAGGTCGCCGAAGAACTCGATGCGCACCGGGAAGCGGTAAAGCGGCACGAACACGTCGAGCACGCCGCCGCGCACCGCGTAGGTGCCGGGGTCCTCGCACACCGGGGCGCGCGAGTAGCCGCTGCGCGCCAGGCGCTTGATCGTCTGATCGCGATCGAGCTCCTCTTCCGCCTCGATGATGTCGACGAGCTCGGACAGCGCCTTTTTCGGCACCACCCGCCGGGCGAGCGCCCGCACCGACGCCACCACCACCTGCCCGCTCAGCAGGTCACGCTGCGACAGGCGGAACAGCGCCCCCATGCGCTTGAGGACGGTGGACCGCTCGGGCGAGGCGTCGGCCCACGGGCTGATGTCGAGGTCGGGCAGGCCGAGCACCGGCTCGCCGCCGAGCGGATCGCCCTCGACGCCGGCGCCGCGGCCGAGGAAGAACTGCAGGTCCTTGCGCAGGGCGCGCGCCTGCGCCTCGTCGGCGACCACCGCGACGAGCGGGCGCGCCTTGGCCGGCAGCGACTCGCACAGGTGGGCGATCGCCAGCGCCGCCAGCGCGCCGTGACAGTTCACGCAGCGGATGCGCCGCTGCCCGGCCTGGTGAAGCTCGACCAGCGAGCGGAGCCCGGCGCGCGCCGCCACCCCGGGGGTCGCTTCTTCTCCTAAAGAGGGCGCCCCGCCGTCGCGAGCCGGCGCCGCCCCGGGCGCTTTTCCGGGCGCCGGTGACCCCGGCGCCGCCGCCGCTTCCACGCCATTGCCAGAGGACTGCATGCGGCGAATTTGTACGTCACAATGGCGGGGCCGGGCAGGGAAAAAGCTGCTAGCATCGCCGCTGTGACGCGCTGGAAGTGCCGCAAGTGTTCGTATATCTACGATCCCCGGGTCGGCGACCCGGACGGGGGCATCGCCCCGGGCACGCCGTTTGAGCGGATCCCCGACAGCTGGCGCTGCCCGGTGTGCGGCGCGACCAAGGCGGATTTCTACTCGCTCGGCAGCCCGCAGCCGACCGCGCGGTCGGCGCCGAAGC
>DAOMZC010000471.1:0-5531 GCA_035437965.1 Pseudomonadota bacterium | reverse complement strand
GCGGCAACATCAACTACGTGACCGGCCACGCGATCTTCGAGGCGACGCACGGCACGGCGCCCAAGTACGCCAACCTCGACAAGGTGAACCCGGGCTCGGTGATCCTGTCGGGCGTGATGATGCTCGAGCACCTGGGCTGGCAGGAGGCGGCGGATCTGATCGTGAAGGGGCTGGACACGACGATCGGCCAGAAGGTCGTGACCTACGACTTTGCCCGCCTTATGACCGGTGCCAAAGAGGTCAAGTGCTCGGAGTTCGGCGATGCCATCATCGCCAGCATGAAGGGCTGAGCCGGGCCGCGAGACGGCGGGCGCGCGGCTTTTGTAAAGAGCCCGCTGCGCCCTGCCGTGCATCGCCAGGGCAGCGGCCCGCAGCGCCGCCAGCCAGGCCGGAGAGTCGTTTTTTTACCGGCCATCGGTAAAGTTTGTCTTAGGGTCCGGCGGGCCCGGCGGGCCCGGCGGACCAGGCGCGCCGGGTGCCGGCTGCCGGATGTCTGTTGACGCCAGCCGGCACCTGTCTAGGATGTGACTCGTCAAATTTTCAGTACCCGGAACCGCTTATGGCCAAGTCGAGACCGTCTACTACGCCGCGCCGCCCTTCCCTCTCCGAGCACACCGAGCCGGCAGCCCTGGGCACTGCCGCCGCCGGCCCCGTGGGGAGCAGCGTGCTCCTGGGCCTCGCCCCGGTCAGCGAGCCAGAGACCATCTCGATCTACGGCGCGACCGAGCACAACCTGCAGATCGGCCACCTGGAGATCCCCAAGAAGCGGATGGTGGTCTTTACCGGCGTGTCCGGCTCGGGCAAGTCGTCGCTGGCGTTCGACACCCTGTACGCCGAGGGCCAGCGCCGCTACGTCGAGTCGCTGTCGGCCTACGCCCGGCAGTTCCTCGGGCAGATGGACAAGCCCAAGTACGAGTCGCTGCGCGGGCTGTCGCCGACCATCGCCATCGAGCAGAAGAGCGCCTCGTCCAACCCCCGCTCGACCGTGGGCACCGTCACCGAGGTCTACGACTACCTGCGCGTCCTCTACGCCCGGGTCGGCGAGCAGCACTGCCACCAGTGCGGGCGGCGGGTGGCCGCGCAGTCGGCGGCCGAGATCGCGGCCGGGCTTGCGAGCCTGCCGGCGGGGACGGTGGTGACGCTGCTGGCCCCGGTGGTGCAGAACCGCAAGGGCGAGCACACGGAGCTGTTCGACAAGGCGCGCCGCGCCGGCTACAGCCGGGTGCGCATAAACGGCGAGATCGTGCGCCTTGAGGACGCCCCGGCGCTGTCCAAGAAGCACAAGCACTCGGTCGAGGTGGTCACCGACCGCATCGCCATCAGCGGGGCGGACGGCGGCGCCGACGCCGACACCCGGCGGCGGCTCAACGACTCGGTCGAGGCCTCGCTCAAGCTGTCCGGCGGGACGATCCTGGTCAGTCGGGAGCTCGGCGGGGTGATCGAGCCCGAGTACCTGCTATCGGACAAGCGCTCGTGCCCCGACTGCAACATCGCCTTCCCCGAGCTCGTGCCGCCGTCGTTCTCGTTCAACTCGCCGCTCGGCATGTGCCCCGAGTGCACGGGCCTGGGCACGCGCATGGAGATGGATCCGCAGCTTGTGATCCAGAACCCCAAGCTGTCGATCCGCGGCGGCGCCATCGAGCCGTGGGCGGCCTCGATGGAGCGCGGCGACGGCTGGGTGTACAGCATCATCCGCGCCCTGTCCGACGAGTTCGGCATCGATCTGGACAAGCCGTGGAAGGAGCTCACCGCCAAGCAGCAGCACCTGGTGCTGTTCGGCGCCGGCGATCGCCGGGTCGAGGTGCGCTGGGAGGGACGCAACGGCGCCGGCGCGTGGGCGATGCGCTTCGAGGGCGTGCTCAACACGCTCATGCGCCGCTACAAGCAGACCCCCAGCGAGCAGATGCGGCAGTACTACGAGAAGTTCCTGCGCGAGGCCGCCTGCAATGCCTGCAGCGGCACCCGCCTGCGCCCCGAGTCGCGCGCCGTGTACCTCGTGAGCGAGCCGGGCAGCCCGCCGCGCTACCCGATCGCCGAGATCTGCGCGATGACGGTGGCCGACGCGGTGGCCCTGTTCAAGGAGCTGCCGCTCGGCGGCTCGCGTGAGGTCATCGCCAAGGAGCTGCTCAAGGAAATCAACGCGCGCCTGGGATTTCTGCTCAACGTCGGGCTCGACTACCTGTCGCTGTCGCGGGGGGCGGCGACGCTGTCGGGCGGCGAGGCGCAGCGCATCCGCCTGGCCTCGCAGCTCGGCTCGGAGCTGTCGGGCGTCATGTACGTGCTGGACGAGCCGTCGATCGGCCTCCACCAGCGCGACAACCAGCGGCTCATCAGCACCCTGCAGCGGCTGCGCGATCAGGGCAACAGCGTCCTTGTGGTCGAGCACGACGCCGAGACCGTGCTGTCCGCCGACTGGGTGGTCGACTTCGGCCCGGGGGCGGGCCGCTACGGCGGGCAGGTCGTGTTCTCGGGCACGCCGAGCCAGCTGCTGCGCGACGATCGCTCGCTGACCGGGGCGTATCTGTCGGGCAAGCAGAGCATCGCCGTGCCCACCGCGCGCCGCACCGCCTGGGAGTGGCTGGAGATCATCGGCGCCCGCGAGCACAACCTGAAGAACGTCGACGTCAAGCTGCCGCTCGGCACGCTGTGCGCGGTGACCGGGGTGTCGGGGGCGGGCAAGTCGTCGCTGATCAACGCCATCCTGCGTCCGGCGTTGATGAAGGAGCTGCACGACAGCCGCGACCCGGTGGGGGCGCACGATCGCATCGTCGGTCTGACCCACCTCGACAAGGTCATCGCCATCGATCAGCAGCCGATCGGCCGCACCCCGCGCAGTAACCCGGCGACGTACACCAAGGCGTTCGACCTCATCCGCAACCTGTTTGCCGAGCTGCCCGAGGCGCGCGCCTACGGCTACAAGCCCGGCCGCTTCTCGTTCAACGTCCACGGCGGGCGCTGCGAGGCGTGCGAGGGCGACGGCATGAAGCGGGTCGAGATGCACTTCCTCGCCGACGTGTTTGTCCCCTGCGAGATCTGCAAGGGCAAGCGCTACAACGAGGCGACGCTGCGCGTCCGCTACCGCGACAAGAGCATCGCCGACGTGCTGGACACCCCGATCGCCGAGGCGCGCGAGCTGTTCGCCAATCACCCGGGTCTGTCGCCGATCCTCAGCACGCTGTGCGATGTGGGCCTGGGCTACCTGGCGCTCGGGCAGCCGGCGCCGACGCTGTCGGGCGGCGAGGCGCAGCGCGTCAAGCTGTCGCGAGAGCTGTGCCGGCGCGACACCGGGCGCACCCTGTACCTTTTGGACGAGCCGACGACCGGCCTGCACTTTGACGACATCAAGCGCCTGCTCCTGGTGCTCGATCGCCTGGTCACCGCCGGCAACACCGTGCTCGTCATCGAGCACAACCTGGACGTCATCAAGTGCGCCGACTGGCTTGTCGACCTGGGCCCCGAAGGCGGCGAGCGCGGCGGCCAGATCATCGCCTGCGGCACGCCCGAGCAGGTAGCCGCGGTGCCGGGCTCTTACACCGGCCAGTACCTGCGCCAGATCCTCGGTGAGCCGCTGCGGCTGCCCGTCCCGGTCGCCAGCCCCATCGCCAGCGTGCCCCCCGAGCCCGCGCGCAGCAAGCCGCGCCGTCCCGCCTGAGCGACCCTGCCCGCGCGAGGCAGGGCGCTTGCCGACCCCATCACCTGCAAGGCGCCTGCACTAGCACTACCTTGCTGCTTCAGCGCGGCTGCCTTCCCCCGGGCAGCTCGCCAACTTCTACTTCTACCTCTACCTTGGCCTGCTGGCCACGAGGCAGCTTCAAGTGACCCCAGCGGGACTTGAACCCGCGTTTTCGGCGTGAGAGGCCAACGTCCTAACCGCTAGACTATGGGGCCAAATCCAGACCGATCCAGAATGCTCTCAGAATGACTTCGGACTGAACTGCAGAGTGACCCCAGCGGGACTTGAACCCGCGTTTTCGGCGTGAGAGGCCAACGTCCTAACCGCTAGACTATGGGGCCGAGAGACAAACTACCGAAGCGGTACTACCAGTTCGGGGACAAGGATTCGAACCTTGATAGCCAGATCCAGAGTCTGGCGTCCTGCCGTTGGACGATCCCCGAAGAAGGACTTCAAAACCGCGCAAGCGGAATGGGAAGAGACTAGTCACACCGCCGGAAATGTCAATTGCAAATTTTGTCCGGGCTGGGCGACTTTGCGATCGGCACCTGAGCTGGGCCGATTCTGGGCCGGCCGCCGAGCTCTGAAACCGGGCTCCGCAGGCGGCAGTACCGACGGAGCTCCAGGTGCTGCGGCTGCTCTTGCGCACGCGGGAGCTCAGCGCCGGTCGCCGGGCGCGCTGCTACTTCTTATGCGCCTGGTGCGTCTTTATGTACTCGATCGCATCGCCGACCGACTTGATCTGCTCGGTGTCCTCGTCGGGGATCTCGATGTTGAAGTTCTCTTCGAGCGCCAGCACGAGCTCGACCACCGCCAGCGAGTCGGCCTTCAGGTCGTCGATAAACCGTGCCTCGGGCTTCACGCTGTCGATCTTTATCTCAAGCTGGGCAGCAATTATGTCGCGGACCTTTTTTTCGATATCGTCGCTCATCCACTCCTCCGGTGCGTACGTTGTGCGTGAGTTCAGGTTTGGTTGCGGTGCGGTGCGCGGACCTGCCGCCTTTCGCCCCGCCATTCTGCATCGGGAAAAGCCGAAACACTAGTCCCGCTTCGTCGAGGAATATGTCCGCTTAGCCGATCAGCAGACCGCCGTTTACGCGCAGGACCTGGCCCGTGATGTAGCTTGCCTGCGGCGAAGCGAGGAACGCCACCGCATCGGCCACGTCCTGCGGCTGACCGATCCGGCCGAGCGGTATCTGTCCCAGCAGCTGCTGCCGCGCCTCGCCCTGCAGGTGCTGCTCGGTCATGTCGGTCTCGATAAAGCCCGGCGAGACCGCGTTCACCGTCACCCCGCGCGAGGCGAACTCGCGGGCGAGGCTGCGGGTGAAGCCGATGAGGCCCGCCTTGGCGCTGACGTAGCTCACCTGGCCGACGTTGCCGGTCTCGCCGACCACCGAGGTCAGGTTGATGATGCGCCCGCTGTCCCGCGCCTTGAGGAGCAGCCGCGAGGCCGCCCGGCAAAGATAGAACACCGACGAGAGGTTGGTCTCCAGCACCCGGTGCCAGTCGGCGCTCTTGACCCGCATCAGCAGGCCGTCGACGGCGATCGCGGCGTTATTGCACAGAACGTCGAGGCGCTTGTACTGCTCGCCGATCGACTTGATCGCGGCGTCCGCCGCCGCCTCATCCGAGACATCGAACTTGATGAGCTGGCCGTTCTGCGGGCCGCCGATCGCCTCCAGGGTGTGCAGCGCCGCCGCCTCGCCCTGGTTGTAGTTGATGAGCACGAACAGGCCGTCGCGGGCCAGGGCGCAGGCGATGGCGCGACCGATGCCGCGCGAGGCGCCGGTGACCAGGGCGACGCGGCGGTCGCCACCAGTAGGGCGCGCTGATTCTTGGTCCGTCATGGGCTCCTTAG
>DAOMZC010000470.1:0-5546 GCA_035437965.1 Pseudomonadota bacterium | reverse complement strand
GCCAGCTACGCCGCGCTGCTGCTCCTGAGTCGGCCGCTCGGCTACCTGCCGGTGCGCCGGCTCGGCCTCGGCACCGCGGACGAGTCGGGCCCTTACCTGGTGCAGATGGGCGGCTGGGTGCGCAGCGGCGACTGGACCGACCGCGCCGGCCGCTCCTACCTGGAGGCGCTGGCGAGCGTGCGCGCCCCGATCCTCAGCATCGCTGGTGCGGGCGACCGGCTGATGGCGGTGCCCGCGACCCAGCTCGCCCTGGTTCGCCGCAGCGCCGGCCCGGTCACCCACTGGCTCGTCGGCAAGGAGCAGGGCGACGCCGTGGATGCCGAGCACATGCAGCTGGTGCTGGACGCCCGGCTGCGCCCGCGCTGGCGGGCACTGGCGCGCTGGGTGTATGAGCTCGGCGAGCAGTCCGACCCCGGCGACCCAGCCCGACCTTGAGGCCCTGCGGGCGCCCGCCCGGTTCCCCGCGATGGATGAAGGGCAGGCCTTGCCGCCGCCTACGGGCGCGCGGCGGTCGCGGGACGGGGGAAAACGCTGTACCATCGCCGCGCTTTGCGGCGGCGCGGGTCGCCGATTGCGGACCCAACCATGATCGCCAGCTCCCCTGCCAACCCCAGCCGTCCTGTCCGAGCAGTCGAGCCGAGGGTGCGCGCCTTTGGCCAGGTCCGGCTGGCGGTGGCGGGTCTGGGGGTCCTGTGGTGCGGGGTGGCACCGACGCTGGCGGGGCTCGCGCCGGAGCGCCGGGCGGCGGGGCGGCTGATGCTGCTCGCAGCGGCAGTCGGGCTGGGACTGGCTACCCTGCTGGTGCAGCGGTTCGCGCCGCCGTCGTCCGGTGAGCCGGCGGAGCGCTCGCTGCCGGGGCGCGGGCTCCTGGGGCTCGCGAGCAGCGGGGCCGGGCTCGCGCTGCTGCTGGCGCTCGGGTGGGGGTACCGGGTCGAGGCGGTCGCGGCGGGCGCCGGGCTGCGCGAGGGGCTGGCGCTGGGGGCGGTGCTGCTGGGGCTGGCGCTCGGCTGCGCCATCGCCCTTGGCTACAAGCTGTTCCGGCTGCAGTGCGCTCTTGTCGAGACCCCGCCCGCCCCGGCACTGCTGCCGTCCCCGGCGGACTCGGGGGTCATCTCAGGTCAGTATGCGGCTCTCGGGCAGCGCCGGCCGCGCGCCGGGACGGTCTCCTACATTGATCTGCACAGCCTCTCGGCCGCTGGCCTGGTCCTGGCCGGCTGGCTGCTGTGCGCCGGCTACGCCCTGGGCCCGGCGAAGGCGCGCTCGCTGGGGCTGTGCCTGCTGGCGGTGGCGCCGGCGATCGCGGCGCTCGGCTTCCTCGGCGCGCGGGTGGCCTGCTTCGATACGGCGCGCGATCTGCGGGCCCTGGCCGGCGAGCTGCAGCAGCTGAGCCTGCGACCGACCGGCAGCGCGCCGGCGCTCGCCGAGGCCGTGGCCGCCACCGGACAGCTCAGCCAGCTCTACGCCGCCCTCGATCAGCTGCGCGCCCAGCTCAACCAGCACATCGCCGCCTACCACAAAGAGATGCTGCGCGCCGAGGAAGCCGACCGCCGGCGCACCGAGTTCATCAGCGACGTCGGCCGCGAGCTGCGGGTGCCCGTGCTGGCGCTTCTGGCCGACGCCGAGCGGCTGCTTAACGGCGAGGACGGACCGCTGACCAGCCGGCAGCGCGAGGCCGCCGACGTGCTGTACAAGTCGACCTGGCAGCTGCAGGCGCTGCTGCGGGAGGTCTTCGATGCGGCGGTGCTGCAGGGCGGGCTGCGGCTCGGCAAGCGGGCGCCGGTCGACGTGGGCGCTGTTTCGCGCGAGCTCTTGCGGCTGCTGCGGCCGCTGTTGAGCGGCGGCCAGGTCCGCCTGCGCCTGCAGGTCGATCCGCGCACTCCGCCGGCCCACGCCGACGCGCAGGCGGTGCGCCGCATCCTGAGTAACCTGGTCTCCAACGCCGTCAAGTTCACCGAGGAGGGCGAGATCGCCATCGTCCTGCGCCCGCTCGGCCCGGCGGGCGCAGGCGCGACGGCCGCTTCGGCGGCGACGCCCACCGCGATGGTCGAGGTCCAGGTCCGCGACACCGGGCCGGGCATCGAGCGCAGCGAGATCAACCGCCTGTTCGACGAGTTCAGCCAGGGCAGCGCCCCACGCCTGCCGCACGCGGCGACCGGGATTGGCCTCGGCCTCTCGATCGCGCGCCGCCTCACCGAGCTGCACGGCGGCCAGATCGCCGTCGCCAGTGAGCCCGGGCACGGGGCGACGTTCACCTTCACGCTGCCGGCGGCGACGCTCGACCAGCTGGCCGACAGCGGGCCGGCGCCCACCGCCTGGGGGCACATCCTCGGCCAGCGTCCCACCGCGCCGCTGCCGCGCCCGGCGCTCGGCAAGCCCGGTGGGCCAGGACGGCCGGGATGACCGAGCGGCGCCCGCACCTGCGCCTGCTCGGCGCCGTGAGCCTGGGTACGGTCTGCGGGTCGATCGTGCTCGCCGTCGGGGACAGTGCGCTGTTGCGGCTGCCGGCGGCGATGGCGGCGGCGCTTTTGCGCGGCTACCTCATCGGGGCGGTCATGATGGTGGCGGCGGTGGCTGCGGCGCTGTGGGTCGTCCTGTGGCCGATTCCCGCGCAGCTCGGGCCGCTGGCCCTGCACCCCGAGAGTCCGACGGCGCGGGCGGCCAAGGCGGCGGCGCTCACCTGCCCGCTGTGGGTCGCCGTCGCCGGCACCGGAGCGGGGCTGCTCACCGCCGTGGTGGGGGCGCTGGTGCTGACCGAGCAGGGCCACCCGCCGCCGGCGGTCCTGGGGATGCTGCTCCTGGCGACGACGCAGGTGAGCCTGTGGGGGCTCCTTTTGTACGGGCTGACCCAGCGCGCGATGGCGCCGCTGCGCTATCCGCTGCGGGCGGTGGCGCCGCCGGCGGGCCTGTGGCGCACCGAGGCCGGGCTGCAGGGCCGGGTCAGCTTCGCGCTGCTCGCGGTGGTGAGCGCGGGGCTGGCGCCGGCGCTCGTCTTGACCACGCTGCACGGGGCGCCGCGGCCGCTCGCGGCGGGCGGGTGGCCGCTGCCGCTGTGGGGCGCGGCGGTCGGTCTCCTCGGGCTGGCGGCGCTCATCGCGCTCGGCATCGGCAGCGGGCTGCGCCGCGACGTGGCGACCCTGGCGCTGACCACCAAGCGGCTGTCCGAGGCGCGCCTGGATCAGCAGGTGCGCCTGATCGCCACCGCGCCGCACGCCGCGACCGCCGAGGTGGCCGGGCTGCAGCACGCGCTGTTCGAGCTGATCGACCGGGCGCGGCGCCTGCAGGTCGAGATCTTCCTCACCACCGAGCGCACGATCGAGGCGCGGCGCGCCAAGTCGCAGCACCTGGCGGCGACCAGCCACGATCTGCGCAACGCCCTGAGCCCGGTGCTCGGCTTCACCGATCTGCTCGCCGGTGGCTACGAGGGCGAGCTCCCGCCCGCCGGGCAGCTGCGCATCCAGCGCATGCAGCGGCAGGGCCGGCGGCAGCTGCGCATCCTGTCGGAGATCCTCGATACGGCCAAGATCGAGTCGCAGACCATCGATCTGCACCCGCGCGACTGCTCGCCCGCCGAGCTCCTGGCGCAGGCGGTCTCCGAGGTGCGGCGGCTGCGCTCGGTGGACCGGCTGCCGATGCGGCTGGAGCTCGCCCCCGAGCTGCCGCTCATCGGCGTCGATCCGCTGCGCTTCCCGCAGGCGCTGTCGTACCTGTGCGGGCACGTCATCGACAGCCTCGACGCTGAGGCGGAAGCGGGCGGGCCGGCCGAGGCGGAGCCGCGCCCCCGCGGGGAGCTGCTGCTGCGCGCCTACCAGCTGCCCGAGAGCGCAGCGACCGGCGCCGCGGTCGTGTTCGAGGTCGCGTACCTTCCCGACGGCCCGGCGACCACGCCCGGCCCGCCGCTGCGCGGCACCGAGGCCGCGCCCGGCCCGGCGCTTGGGACCTCCGGCCTGGGACTGGCGCTGCCGCTGGCGCGGCGCCTGGTCGCCCTGCACGGCGGCAGCGTCGCGGTGGTCGCCGACGTCTTTCCCCGCCTGCGCGCCACGGTCCCGCTAACGCTGCGCGCCCGCTGAGCGACGCTTCAGCCCGCAGCGCAGGACGGCCACGCTTCCGACGGTGAGATCGAGCGGGATGCGCCCCAAGTCGGACCCGCTGGCGCTGCATGGCTGCTCCGCGACGCTACAGCCCGAAGCGCAGGACCACCCTGGGTCCGACGGTGAGATAGAGCGGGATGCACCCCAGGACGGACCCGCTGGCGCTGCATGGCTGCTCCGCGACGCTACAGCCCGAAGCGCAGGACCACCCTGGGTCCGACGGTGAGATAGAGCGGGATGCGCCCCAGGTCGGTGAGAAAGGCGTGATAGCGCAGCGCCACCCCGACCGCCCAGCGGCGGTTGAGCATGTAGTCGGCGCCGAGCCCGATCTCGGCCCCGGCGTTGAGCGAGGTCCCGGTCGCCGCGGCGGTGCTCGCGGCGGCCCCGGCAGCGGCAAGCCGGGTCACCCCGAGGATCCCCACCGAGGCCTCGAAGTACGGCACGACGCGGACTATATCGAGCGCATACATCACTCCCACCGAGGCGTTCCAGGTCATAAGGAGGCCCGCGGGGAGCATCTTTTCCATGTCCTCGGCCAGCGGGTGCGCGGTCAGGCCCCCGTGCAGCTGGATGGCCACGGCGTCGGTGATGCCGTAGCTCAGCTGCAGGTTGCCGCCGCCGCCCGAGGGCGAGCGCTGATCGATATAGGTGATGCCGTAGACCGGCTGCAGGCCGAGCTGCAGCTCACGCTGCTCGGCATGGGCCGCGGGCAGGGCCAGCCAGAGCCAGGCGGCCCACGCCAGCACGCGCGCTGCAGCGGCGACCCTCCGTCGCGCACGAGACGGCCGGGGGCGCAAGCGGAGCGCAGCACTGGACCTTGGGGGCACGCGCCTTGGTACCACGAGGCGCCGCTCGCTAGCAATTCCGCCGCGCGCCGCCCCGCAGCCCTGCGTCTTTGGCGCCTGGTGCAGCCTGGTGGGCAGCCTGGCCGCTGCGCCAGCCGGCCCTTGCAATTTCCGGCTCGCTTGGCTCAGATGCAGCGGCAGGACTTCCTAATGGCTGCGCCACAATCCTCCTTACCGCCCTCGTCAGCGCCCTCGTTACCACCAAGTGGCCCGCTGGCGCTGACCCTGAGCGAGCTCGCCGTCGGCGGTGAGGCCGTGGGCCGGCTCCCCGACGGCCGCGTCGTGTTCGTGCCCGGCGGCGCCCCGGACGAGGAGGCGGAGATCGCGCTCACCGCGACCCACCGCAGCTACGCCCGGGGCGAGCTCCTGCGGGTGCGCTCGGCGAGCCCGCAGCGCGTCGCCCCGCCCTGTCCGCTCGCCGCCGGGCTCGCGGCGCAGTCACCGGACGCGAAGGTGAGCGGCGCCGCCTGCGGCGGGTGTCCGCTGATGCACGTGGCGCGTCCGGCGCAGCTGCAGGCGAAACAGGAGTGGGTGCGGCGGGCCGTGCGCCACAGCGGCGCCGAGGTCCTGCCGATCCTGGCGCCGACGCAGCCGCTCGGCTACCGGGTGCGGG
>DAOMZC010000469.1:0-5551 GCA_035437965.1 Pseudomonadota bacterium | reverse complement strand
CGGGCAAACGACGCGGCTATTTCCGGCTCACCGCGCAGCGAAATCCGATAAATGATTCGCTGGTGTCTTTCGGCACGAGCTGCCCGGTCGGGCAAACGACGCGGCTATTTCCGGCTCACCGCGCAGCGAAATCCGATAAATGATTCGCTGGTGTCTTTCGGCACGAGCTGCCCGGTCGGGCAAACGACGCGGCTATTTCCGGCTCACCGCGCAGCGAAATCCGATAAATGAGTCGCTGGTGTCTTCGGGCACGAACTGCCGGGTCGTGGCGAACAGCCCGGGCGCCGGGGTCACCGCGCTGCCGCCGCGCACGACCGCCCGCCCGCGGGGAATCGGGGCGCGGCTGCCCGGATAGGGAGCCGAGTCGCTGAGCGTCCACTCGGCCGCGTTGCCGAGCAGGTTGTAAAGGCCGCGCGGCGTCCGGCCCGCCGAGCGGCTGTCCACCGGCTCCAGCTGCGAGCGCGCGCTGCCGACGTTGGCCCGCAAGCTGAGCGCCGCCGGGGGGGTCTCGGCGCCGGCGCTCGGCCACGGGTAAAGGCGATCGCTGCGGCCGTCGCGCGCCGCGTACTCCCACTCGATCTCGGTGGGCAGGCGGCCGCCGCGGTGGCGCCAGGCGCAGTAGCTGTTGGCTTGCGCGCGGGTCAGCCGGACCGCCGGGAGGTTGCCGCCGCTCGACGCCAGGTCGGGCTGGTGGGTCGCCCGCACGTACTCGGCCACCTGGGCGGCGCTGACCTCGTAGGTCTCCAGGGCGAACCGGTCGACCGCGGCCGAGTAGGGAGGGCCATCGGGGAGGCCGGCCGGTCCCGCCCGCCCGACGGAGAAGCGGCCGGGGCCGAACTCGACGAGCGGAGTCGCCGGCTCGCCCGGGCTCGGCGCGGCGGGGGTCGCCGGGCCGGGCAGCGGGCCCGCTTTACGTCCAGGCCCGACCTGACCACGCACCAAGGTCAGCCCCACCGCGGCCAGCGCAGCCAGGCAGAGGAGCGCCGCGCCGCCGAGCACCACCGGCAGCAGCCGGCGCTTCCGGGGCGGCGCCGCGGCCGGGGACGCAGCGGTGCCGGCGACGATCACGTCCGCAGGCGGAGCGCCAGCGGCCCCGCCCAGGCTCGCCGCCAGCGGCCCCGCTCCGGTCATCGCAGGTTCGGCGGGAACGGACAGCACCGGATCGCCGGTGGTCGCGACCGGTCGCGGCGGCCCGGCCGGCACCTGGCTGAAGGCGACCGCGTCCCCTGCCGCCCCGTCACGCCCACCGCCGCCGAGCTCGGCGAGGATCTGGGCGAGCTCGCCCTCGACAACTCCCATCGACGCCGGTCGCTCTTCGGGGGTCTTTTTGACCATGTCGAGCACCAGCCGGCGCAGCCGCTCGGGCAGCTCCGCCCGCTCGCCCGGATCCGGGACGGGCTTCCGCGAGTGGGCATACATCAGCTGCAGCGCCGTCGTCGCCGTGAACGGATAGGTCCCGGTCAGGCACTCATAGAGGATCATCCCGAGCGCGTAGATGTCGACGCGCCCGTCCATGTCGGCCCGGTTCTCCCACTGCTCGGGCGCCATGTACAGCGGCGTGCCGAGCACCATGTTGGTCGCCGTCTGCTTCTGATCCGCGTGCAGCTTGGCGATGCCGAAGTCGAGGATCTTCACAAACTCCGCCCCGCCGGGGCGCGTCGTGATGAGGATGTTCCCGGGTTTCAGGTCACGGTGCGCGGATCGGCAGGTCCGCTTTGCTTCGGTAGCTCGCCGGCCTGTCGCGACAGCAGGAAAGCCCGCGGAACCCGCGGCGATGCACCGCCGGGGTCCCGTGCCGACGACGCCGCGCTAGTGGGAAGTCTTGTGATTGAGAGCCGCGTGGGCAGCGGCCAGGCGCGCGATCGGCACCCTGTATGGTGAGCACGAGACGTAGTCAAGGCCGATGCGGTGACAGAAAGCGATGGTGTCGGGATCGCCGCCGTGCTCGCCGCAGATGCCGACCTCCAGACCGGGGCGGGCCTGGCGGCCGAGCTCCACCGCCATGATCATCAGCTTGCCGACGCCGGCCTCGTCGATGGTGGCGAACGGGTTCTTGAGCAGGATGCCCTTCTCCAGGTAGTCCATGAGGAACCCGGACTCGGCGTCATCGCGCGAGATGCCGTAGGTGGTCTGGGTCAGGTCGTTGGTGCCGAACGAGAAGAACTCGGCATACTCGGCGATCTGATCGGCGGTCAGGGCGGCGCGCGGGATCTCGATCATGGTGCCGAACTGGTAGGGGACCTCGACGCCGCACGCCTTCATCACCCGCCGCGCTTCCTCTTCCAGCTCGCGGCGCTCGAAGCGCAGCTCGTTGCTGTGGGTGACTAGCGGGATCATGATCTTGGGCTTCACCGTGATGCCGGCCTGCACGCAGGCGCACGCCGCCTCGAAGATGGCGCGCACCTGCATCTTGACCAGCGCCGGCAGGTGGATCCCCAGACGCACGCCGCGCAGGCCGAGCATGGGGTTCTCCTCGCGGAGGAAATCCACCGCGGTCAAAAGCTTCTGCTTGGCGAGCAGCGTCTCGCGCCGGATGTCCAGGGTCCCATCGACGATCTCCAGGCGGGTCTCCAGCTCGGTGACGTCGCGCAGCAGCTGATCGTGGTTGGGCAGGAACTCATGCAGCGGCGGATCGATGAGCCGGATGGTCACCGGCAGGCCGTCCATGGCGCGGAACAGGCCCTCGAAGTCGGCGCGCTGAAACGGCAAGAGCTGGGCCAGCGGCTCGACGCGCTCCTCGTCGGTGCGGGCCATGATCATCCGCTGCATGTTGAGCAGGCGATCGGGCTCGAAGAACATGTGCTCGGTGCGGCACAGGCCGATGCCCTCGGCGCCGTAGTCGCGGGCGCGCTTGGCGTCGCGCGGGTAGTCGGCGTTGGCCCACACCCCGAGGCGCCGCCGCTCGTCGGCCCAGGCGAGCAGCTTGGACAGGAACGGATCGGCGACATCGGGCACCGAGGTCGCGAGCTGGCCGGCGAACACCTCGCCGGTCGTGCCGTCGATCGACACGAAATCACCCTCGTGCAGCACCCGATCGCCCAGGCTCAGCTGGCGCTTCTCGAGGTCGATGTCCAGGGTGCTCGCGCCGACCACCGCGGGCTTGCCGAACTGCCGCGTCACCAGCGCCGCGTGGCTGGTGCGCCCGCCGTGGCTGGTGAGCACCCCCTTGGCGGCCAGGATGCCGTGCACGTCGTCGGGCTTGGTCTCGGCGCGGGCGAGGATGACCGGCTTCTTGTCGACCTTGGACCAGTACTCCGCGGTGTCGGCATCGAAGACCAGCTGGCCGACCGCCGCCCCCGGGGAGACGTTCAGGCCGACCGCCAGCTTGTCGCCGCCGTCCTGCGCCTTCTTGCGCGCCGCCGGCTCGAACTGCGGGTGGAGGAAGAACTCGACGTGGGCCGGGGTGACGCGCAGCAGCGCCTGGTCGCGGGTGATCTGGCCGGCTTCGGCCATCTCGACGGCGATGCGCACCGCGGCCTGGGCGGTGCGCTTGGCGTCGCGCGTCTGCAGGATCCACAGGGTGCCGCGCTCGACGGTGAACTCGATGTCCTGGACGTCGTGGTAGTGGCGCTCGAGCTGCTCGCAGATCTGGCAGAACTCGGTGTACAGGGTAGGCCACTTGTCGCGCAGCGCCGCGATGCGCTCGGTCTGGCGGGTGCCGGCGACCACGTCCTCGCCCTGGGCGTTGACGAGGAAGTCGCCCTCCAGCTCGCGCTCGCCGGTCGAGACGTTGCGGGTGGTCGCCACGCCGGTGCCCGAGTCCTGGCCCATGTTGCCGAACACCATGGGGACGATGCACACCGCGGTGCCGAGGTCGTGGGCGATGCCGGCGGCGTTTCGGTAGTCGATCGCCCGCTTGCCGTTCCACGAGTGGAACACCGCCTCGGTGCACAGGCGCAGCTGCTCGCGCGCGTCCTGCGGCATGTCGTGGCCGGTGCCGCTCCTGATGATGGCCTTGAACTCGCCGGTCAGCGCCTGCAGATCGGCGGCCTGCAGATCGGCGTCGTTCTGCACCCCGCGCTTCTGGCGGTAGCCCTTGAGGGCCGCCTCGAACGGCTCGTGCGGCAGGTTGAGCACCACGCAGCCGAACATCTGGAGGAGCCGCCGGTAGGCGTCATAGACGAAGCGCGGCGAGCCGGTGAGCTCGATCATGCCCGCGGCCACTTCGTCGTTGAGGCCGATGTTGAGGACGGTGTCCATCATGCCCGGCATCGAGAACTTGGCGCCCGACCGGCAGCTCACGAGCAGCGGCCGCTTCGGGTCCCCCAGGCACTTGCCGCTAAGCTCCTCCATCTTGGTAATCGCTGCCAGCACCTGCTCCCACATGCTCGCCGGGAACTTCGCGCCGGCCGCCAGGAACGCGTTGCACGCCGCGGTGGTGACGATGAAGCCGGGGGGTACCGGCACGCCGATGCGCGCCATGTCGGCGAGATTCGCGCCCTTGCCGCCGAGCAGCCCGCGCACGCCGTCCCATGATCCGGCCTGGCGCTGCGCCTCCTCTACCTCGCTGAACAGGTACACCCACTTGTGGTCGCTTGAAATCATGTTACCTCGCTACAGGCAGCATAAATCACCGTCAGCCGGCTCTGCACGGGGAAGTTTCTGGCCTCTCGCTGGGAGGGGGACTTGGGGGTCCGTTTTTTTCCGTACGCTGTCCTCGCCCGCGGGCGACAGGGAAAAGCGCGGAGCGGCGGCGCGTCGCCGGGACGGGTCCACGGTGGATGATTCCCGCGGCGTGCGCGGCCCCGAGCGCGCTGGCGATCTGGGCGGTCAGCTGGACGGCGCGCGCCGGCGCCAGGCGTCCTTTTTCCAGGATGGACTCCAGGCTCTGGCCGGAGATGAGCTCCATGACCACGTAGCACACGCCGCCGTCGGTGACGCCGCCGTCGTAGATCTGGATGATGTTCTGGTGCTCGATCTTGCTGGCGGCGTTGGCTTCGTTTATAAACCGCCGCTGCACGACCGCGTCGGTGGACAGGTGCGGGTGCAGCACCTTCACGGCGGCCCGGCGCTCGGAGATCGCCTGGTGCTGGGCCTCGTAGACCGCCCCGAAGGCGCCGGCGCCGAGCTGGCCCAGCAGGTGCCAGTTGCCCACATTCTGCCCGGTCAGGCTGGGGATGGGGATGGAGGAGGCCATGCAGTCTGGCTCCCGATCATGCAGCAAGTTGCTGATAAAAGGGAGCCAAGGAGAAAGACGACGGCGTCAGGGCGCGGCCACCGCCTTCTCGGCGCGGATCTGGACCTCGTCGCCGCTTACGGTGACGGTCGCGGTGAGGCCGCGGGCGGCCAGCTGGGCCGCGATCTTGTCGCGCAGCTCGGCGTCGGTCATGCCCGGGGTGCGCTCGGTGTCCAGGCCCCCGGCCTGGATGTGCAGCTCGCTCGGGCCGCCTCGCTGCCGGCGGACTATGTGCAGCTCGCGGTCGCCGTCGTGGGCCTTGATCTCGGCCTGCGATTCGTCGCTAGTGCGCTGGAACTGCACCGAGTCCGGGGTCACGCCCGAGCGGGTCAGCTGGTCGCGGATCTCGGTCTCCACCTGGCTGTCGGTCTTGCC
>DAOMZC010000468.1:0-5557 GCA_035437965.1 Pseudomonadota bacterium | reverse complement strand
GCGGCCGCGGCTCGGTCATGGCGCGGCGGCTCCCGGCGCGGGCTCGTCCGGCGCACTCTCGGCGAGCGCCGCGTCGGGCGGCATCGGCGGCGGCTCGCCCGCGATGGGCAGGGTGAAGCAGAACACGGCGCCGCCGCCGCTGCGGCTGGTGGCGCTGATCTGGCCGCCGTGCGCCTCGACGATGCCGCGGCAGATGGTCAGGCCGAGGCCAACGCCGCCGCCGTGGCGGTAGGGGCCGCGGAAGAACTTCTCGAAGACCTGCTCCTCCGCATCGGGCGGGATGCCCGGGCCGCGGTCGGCCACCGCCACCGTCACCATGTTCGGCGCCGCGGCGGCGCTGATCTCGATGGCGGTGCCGGGCGGGGTGTACTTGATGGCGTTCTCGATGAGGTTGTGCAGGAGCTGCTCGGCCAGCACCGGATCCAGGGGGATGAGCGGCAGCTCGGCCGGCAGGTTGACGGCCACGGCGTGCTGACCGAGTCGCTGCTCCAGCCGGTTCAGCGCCGAGCCGATCACCTCCCCGAGCGGAATCCACTCCTTGTGCAGCTGGATGTCGCCAAACTCCAGGCGGGTCATGTCCAAAAGGTTTATGACCAGCCGGTTCATGTGCTCGGCGCCTTCGCAGATTGCCTCCAGGAGCTCACGGCGCAGCGCTTCCGACATGCGCGGCGCGGCGCGCTCCTCCTGCTGAAGCAGCGTCGAGGCGGTGCCGGCGATCGCCGCCAGCGGCGTGCGCAGATCGTGCGACACGGAGCTCAGCAGGGTGTTGCGCAGCTCCTCGCGCTCGGCGCGCCGCGCGGTCCGCTGCGCCTCATCGGCCCACAGCGCGCGCAACAGCGCCATCCCGATCTGGTCGCAGAACGCGATGAGCAGGTTGCGCTGCGCCGGCTCCAGCGGCGGCTGCCGCTCGTCGGGCCGCAGGGCGAGCACGCCGATGCAGTGATCGGCCGAGGCGAGCGGCACGTGCAGAGACGGGTGCTGCGGCTGCGTGCCGGTCCCGAGGCCAGCGACGTCGTTGTGAGTGAAGACCCACTTGGCGACGCTGCGCTCGCGCTCGTCCAGGGTGAAGCGGTCCGAGGTCCCGCTTACCTGCTCGAGGTCCGGCGCCGTCGGCTGCGCGCCGAGGCTGGCGACCGAGCTGCCGCTGCGGCGCGGCAGCAGCACCATGGCCGGGCAGCCGAAGAAATCGGCGACGTGCAGGGCGGCGCGGCGCGCCAGGGCGGCGGTGTCGCGCTCGCGGCTGAGCGCCCGGGTCAGGGAGTACAGCGCGGAGCTGTGCCGCTCGCGGGCCAGCGCCATGTCGGCCTGCCAGCGCACGCGCGCGGTGAGGTTGCTGATCACCAGCCCAATGACGAACATGCCGGTGATGGTGACCAGGTACCGGCCCTCGGCGACCGCGAAGGTGTAGCGCGGCGGCACCAGCAGGAAGTTGAAGGCGGCCACGCTCAGCGTCGAGGTGAGCAGCGCCGGACCGCGACCGTAGCGCAGCGCGACGAGCACGATGCCCAGCAGGTACACCATGATCACCGCGGTGAGCCCGAAGACCCGCGCCACCAGGAGCGCGAGCAGCGTGGCGACGGCCAGCACCAGGGCGCTCTTGCCGTAGGCCAGCGGCGGCGCCTGGCTCGGGATGAGCAAGAGCGGCGGGCGGGCCGGGGCGCCGGGCTCGCCGGTGAGGACGTTGATGTCGATGGCGCCGCTGCCGCGGATGATGTCCTCGACCACCGAGCCGAACACGATGTCGTACCAGCGCGGGTGCGTCGGCTTGCCAAGGACGATCCGGGTGACGCCGCAGCGGCGGGCGTACGCCAGCACGGTGGCGGCGACCGAGTCGCCCGAGAGCGTCACGACCTCGGCGCCGCAGAGCTCGGCCTGGCGCAGGTTCTGGGTGAGGCGCCCGCGCTCCGCTTGCGACAGCCGGGAGTGCTGCGGCGTCTCGACGTAGGCGGCGACCCAGGTGGCGCCGAGCCGGGCGGCCATGCGCCACGTCGCCTGCACCACCCGCGCCGACAGCGGGCTCGGACTTATGCAGACGAGCAGCCGCTCACTTACGGCGACGGGCGCCGCGGGGTCGGGCGGGGCCACCGACTGCGGCGGGTCGCGCGCTGGAGGCGCCGGCGGGACTGCGGAGGCGAAAGTCATTGAATGAATATTTAATAAGATAACGCTGAGCAATTCGCAAGCTCACAGGAAGCTGCTGAGGACGGTACTGGGCGAGCCGACGCAGACGGAAATCCCGTCGCTGAAACCGGCGCGGTCGTTCTTTATGTTTTCTTTATGCAGATGAGCCGGATCCTGATGTTATCTTGCGTTTGCAGAAGGGCGAGCAGAGCTATTAATCAAATTTAATCCAGTTCCAGAGCGCTGAGGCACCGCCTCGATTCCAATACAAGCGCGGGAGCTGGCGGCGCTCTGGCGCCCCCCGATGTCCCGGCCGCGCCCGGCCGAGCGAGCAGACAGGTCAGAGACGACCCATGAATCTTCCAGCCCATGCGTCAGAAAACCCCTCCGCCCCACCCGAGGCGGCGCCGCCCGCAAACCCCTCCCTGTCAGACTCCAGCCGGTCCCTTGGTCCCAACCCGCAGGGCGTGCACCACGGTCCGCAGATCAGCGACCGGCGCGAGCTGCTCAAGATCTCGCTCGGCGCGCTCGGCGTCGTCTACGGCGACATCGGCACCTCACCGCTGTACGCGCTCAAGGAGTGCTTCACCAGCGAGCACGGCGTGCCCGCGACTCCGGCGAACATCTACGGCGTCCTGTCCCTGTTTTTCTGGGCGCTGGCGCTGGTGGTGGTCTTCAAGTACCTGTCGTTCATCCTGCGCGCCGACAACAACGGCGAGGGCGGCATCCTGTCGCTGCTGGCTCTCCTTTCGCCGCGCGGCCAGCTCGGCAAGCGCGCCTCCGGCCGCATGGGCCTCTTGCTGCTTGGACTTTTCGGCGCGGCGCTTTTATATGGCGATGGAGTCATCACGCCGGTCATCTCGGTCTTCGGCGCCATCGAGGGCCTCAAGGTCCGCTTCCCGGGGCTTCACTACTTCATCGCGCCGCTCACCGCGGGCATCCTGGTGCTGCTGTTCCTTTTGCAGAAGCGCGGCACCGCCAAAGTCGGCGCGCTGTTCGGACCGATGATGCTCCTATGGTTCGTCAGCATCGCCCTCATCGGCCTGCGCTGGATCGTCCTGAACCCGCGCGTCCTCCTGGCGGTGAATCCGTACTATGCGGTGCAGTTCTTCCTATCCAACAAGCTGCACGGCTTCTTCCTGTTGTCGGCCGTCGTTCTGTGCGTAACCGGCGGCGAGGCGCTGTACGCCGACATGGGCCACTTCGGCGTGCGGCCGATCCGGCTGGCCTGGTACGCGCTGGTCTTCCCGGCGCTGCTCCTCAACTACTTCGGACAGGGCGCGTACATGCTGACCCTGTCGCACCTGGACAAAGACACTTTCAATCCATTCTTCCAGGTGGTGCCGCAGCTGTTGCAGGTGCCGATGATCGGGGTGGCGGCCCTGGCGGCGATCATCGCCTCGCAGGCGCTGATCTCGGGCTCGTACTCGCTGACCCGGCAGGCGGTGCAGCTGGGCTACTGGCCGCGCGTCTCGATCGTCCACACCTCGGGCGAGGCCGAGGGCCAGATCTACATCCCCGAGATCAACTGGCTGCTCCTCACCGGCTGCCTGGCGCTGGTCGTCGCGTTCCGGCACGAGGGCAGCTCGGGCCTGGCCTCGGCCTACGGCATCGCGGTCACCGGCACCATGGCCATCACCTCGGTCCTGTTTGGCCAGGTCACCCGCGAGCGCTGGGGCTGGCCGACGTGGAAGACGGCGAGCCTGGTCGGCTCCTTCCTGGTCATCGACCTGGCGTTCCTCCTTGCCAACGCCGCCAAGATCGTCGATGGCGGCTGGATTCCGCTGGCCATCGCTGCCGGGCTGTTCACCCTGATGACGACCTGGAAGGCCGGCCGCGCGGCGCTGGAGCGCTACGTCCAGAGCGCGAGCCTGCCGCTCGATCTGTTCCTTGCCGATCTGGCCGGCCGCCGGCCGCCGCGGGTCAAGGGCACCGCGGTGTTCATGACCGGCAACATCGAGGGCGCGCCGGTGGTGCTCCTGCACCACTTCAAGCACAACAAGCTCCTTCACGAGCAGGTGGTGCTGCTCTCGGTCATCACCGACCGCGTGCCCGAGGTCCTGCCGTCCCGCCGGGTCAGCGTGCGCGAGCTCGGGCAGGGCTTCTTCCAGGTCATCGCCCGCTACGGCTTCATGCAGACCCCCAACGTGCCCAGCATCCTGCGCCGCTGCCGCGAGTCGGGCCTCATCACCGCCGAGAACGACACCAGCTACTTCCTCGGCCGCGAGACCCTGCTCACCACCGGCAAGTCGGGCCTGGCCCGCTGGCGCAAGGCGCTGTTCGGGTACCTGTCGCGCAACGCCCGCCCGGCCACCGCGTTCTTCGGCATTCCGCCGAACCGCGTCGTCGAGATGGGCGCCCAGATCGAGCTGTAGCCGCCTCGCGCGGCGCCCGCCTCTTTGTTCCATGGCTGGAACAGTCATTGCCAAAATCCCCATCTAGCGCCACCGCGCGAACAATCCCAGACTAGCTCTCAGAAGCGCGAGTCATCACGGCCAGCCGGCGGTTGCCTGATAGGACTGCCGGCCGGCGCCGCGCCCGGCCCTTTTCAGGAGGCACAGCATGTTGACCGTTCGCAGAGCAGAAGATCGCGGCCACGCCGATCACGGCTGGCTGAGCAGCCACCACACTTTCTCGTTCGCCGACTTTTATGATCCGCGGTTCATGGGGTTTGGTCCGCTGCGCGTCATCAACGACGACACCGTGGCGGCGGGCGGGGGCTTTCCGACCCACGGCCACCGCGACATGGAGATCATCTCGTACGTCCTTGAGGGAGCGCTCGAGCACAAGGACAGCCTGGGCACCGGCTCGGTGATAAGGCCGGGCGACGTGCAGCGGATGAGCGCCGGCACCGGCGTGCGGCACAGCGAGTTCAACGCCTCGGACACGAGCCCCGTGCACTTCCTGCAGATCTGGTTGCTGCCGCGGCGTGAGGGTCTGCCGGCCGGCTACGAGCAGAAGCACTTCGCGGCGAGCGCGAAGCAGGGACGGCTCTGCCTGGTCGCCTCGCCCGACGGCGCCGAGGGCTCGGTGCGCATCCAGCAGGACGCGCGCATGTTCGCGACCCTCTTGGCCGCCGGGCAGTCGGTGAGCCACGCCGTAAAGGGCGGCCGCAAGGGCTGGCTGCACGTCGCGCGCGGCGCCGCCGCGGTAAACGGACTGACTCTCAAGGCGGGGGACGGGGTCGCGATCAGCGGAGAGGAATCGCTGACCATCAGCTCACCGAGCAGCGGTGAGGTGCTCCTGTTCGACCTTGGCGCGTAGCGCGCTCGCGTATCCTTCCTGACAGCGCGCGGCTGCCTGCGCCAAGCGTTCCGCAGCCGCGCCGCGGCGGCGCCCTGATCGCTTCCCTCCCGTCGACAAAAAAACCAGCCGACAGTTAGCCAGATAATGTACCCGCCCAGAGAGTCCGCGCTGCAAACGCTCCGCCGCGGCG
>DAOMZC010000467.1:0-5559 GCA_035437965.1 Pseudomonadota bacterium | reverse complement strand
AGGTGATGCCAGCGGGCGCCGAGCTTCAGCGCCATGCCCGGCGACTCCGCGGCGCGGCAGCTGCCCCCGTCATGACGTCACTCGGCGCCCAGGACGATTTCCAGCGAGAGGTCGGCGGCGGCCGCCGAGTGGGTGAGGGCGCCGACGCTGATCAGGTCGACGCCGGCCTCGGCGTAGGTGCGCACGGTGCTCAGGTTGATGCCGCCCGAGACCTCGACGAGCGGCCGGCGCGGGTCGCCCTTGGCCGGCAGCTGCGCCAGCGCCTGCTGGACCTCCTCGGGGCTGAGGTTGTCCAAGAGCAGGATGTCGACGCGCGCCGCCAGCGCCTCGCTTATCTGCGACAGGGCGGCGATCTCGCACTCGATGCGCAGGGTGTGCGGGGCGGACTCCTTGACGCGGGCGATCGCCTGGGCGACCCCGCCGGCGGCGGCGATGTGATTGTCTTTGATAAGGACGCCCGAGCCGAGGTCGGCGCGGTGGTTGCTGGCGCCGCCGTGGCGGACGGCGCGCTTGTCGAGGAAGCGGAAGCCGGGCGCGGTCTTGCGGGTGTCGACGATGCACGCCCCGGTGCCGGCCACCGCCTCGACGTAGCGCTGCGCCAGGGTCGCCGTGCCGCACAGGCGCTGCACGAAGTTCAGCGCGGTGCGCTCGGCGGACAGCAGCGCCCGCACCGGGCCGCGCACGTGCAGGACCTCGGTGCCGGGCATCACCCGCGTCGCATCGGGGAAGATCGGCACGCAGCGCAGCCGCGGATCGACGCGCTGAAACACCGCCATCGCCACGTCGAGGCCCGACAGCACCAGATCGCCCTTGGCGAGCATCACCGCCCGCGCCTCGTCGTCGGGGTTGAAGATCGCCTCGCTGGTCACGTCGCCGCGCCCCAGATCCTCGTCCAGGGCCAGATCAATCAGGCGGTAGACCGCGGGCGGCAGGGCGATACAGGGAGCTCCCAAGGCGATCGAGGGGTCGTTCATGGCGTAGGTCCTTTAGCTCGGGCGGCGCGCGGCGCGTCCGATCCTTTCGATGATAAGCGCGGCGGCGGCGGTCACCAAGCCAGGATTGGCCAGCCGGTGCGGCGGGCGTGGCTGCGCAGTCGGCGATCGGGGTTTACCACCCGCGGTCCGCCGACCTTCAGAAGCATCGGCAGATCGCTGTAGCTATCGGTGTAGAAGTAGCTCTTGGCGAGGTCGATGTCGTGCGCGGCGGCGAAGCGCTCGGCGTGGAAGACCTTGCCGTGGCCGTAGCAGGTCGGGCGCTCGCAGGTGCCGAGGAACTGGCCGCCTTCGACGTGGAGGCGGGTGCACAGGATGTGCTCGATGCCGAGGTGGGCGGCGACCGGATCGGCGATGAACTGGGTGGTGCTGGACAGCAGCGCGACGACGTGCGACTGGCGCGGTGCTCGGCCAGCGCGGCCAGGGCGAGCTCGGAGATCGCCGGCCGCACGTCGCGCTCCCAGAAGATCGCCGCCTTGTCGCGCATCTCGCGCTCGGAGTCGCCGCGCAGGTCGGCAATGAGGTGGGTGGCCAGGCGCTCCATGTCGAGGATCGCCAGCTTGTACTTGGCCAGCCACAGCACGCTGCGGGCCATCATCCAGGCGTCCACCTCGCCGCGCTCGCGCAGGAAGCGCAGCCACTTGGAGCCGCTGTTGCACCGCAAGAGGGTTCGGTCGAGGTCGAAGAAGGCGGCGACGCGGGCGGTGCTCATCGCGCCGGGCGCCTAGCTTGCCGGAGCTTCATCGGGACGGACGACGACGACCGGGCACGAGGCGCCGCGCAGCAGCCGCTCGGCCGCCGAGCCGAGGAAGAAGTGGGCCAGGCCGCGGCGCCCGTGGGTGCCGACGACCAGCAGGTCGATCCCGAGCGGCGCGAGCTGCTCGAGGATCGCGTCGGGCAGGCTGCCGACGATAAGGCGCGTCTTGACCGCGCCCGCGGCGCCGCCTTGTCGGGCCTGCTCGGCCAGGCGGCGCTCGGCGTCGAGGACGCGGGCCTGGGTGACCCGCTGCTCCCACCCTACCGGCATGCCCTCGAGGGCGAACGCCTCCAGCCCGCCCGGCATCGGGGTGGGCTCGATGGCGTGCAGCAGCGTGACCTGCGCGCCGAGCGGCGCCGCCAGGTTGAGGGCGAAACGCAGCGCCGCCGAGCTACTCGGCGAAAGATCCGTGGCAACTGCGATGTGCTTGGGCGTCACGACCGACCTCCTTGGTTGGGACCTGGCGGCTTGTCCGCCGGGAGCTCTTCAATCGGGCGTCCGGCCTCCTGCCAGCCGCGGAAGCCGCCGGCGAGTGAGCGGACCCGGGTATATCCCATGTCCTGCAGGGCGCAGGCGGCCAGGGCCGAGCGGTAGCCGCCGCCGCAATAAAGGACGATCTCCGCGGCGGGATCGGGGATCTGGCGCTCGATGTCGCGCTCGATGACGCCCTTGCCGAGGTGCACGGCGCCCGGGAGGTGGCCCTTGATCCACTCGTGGTCCTCGCGCACGTCGACAAGGTGCAGCGGCGTCGCGCCCTGCCGGGCCACGAGCTCCGTCGCCGAGATCTCGGTGATCCGGGCGCGGGCCTTCTCGCAGAGCTTCACGAACTCGGGGGAGTGACTGGCGGCCATGGGTATGACCATAGCCAATTTTTGGTCACTCGTCACATTCGTACCGGCGGAGCCGCGGGCGGCTGCCGGGTCAGCGCGGTTTTCTCGTCACTGGCACGGGGCAGTGTTACAGCCCGTGGAGAATTTGTAGAATGAAACAGGAGGAACTCACCATGGCCGCCGTATCCCGCACCGCTTCCACCCCTAACGCTTTCTGCAGTCCGGGGCGCTCCGCCGTCCGTCGGCTGCTGGCTGGGATCCTCTGCGGTGCGCTGGCGCTCGGGCTGACCGCGGCGCCCGCCGGCGCGGCCGATGCGCCGGCCGCCGCCAAGGGGTCGCCCGAGGGAAAGGGCAAGGGAAAAGGCAAGGGAAAAGGCAAGGGCAAAAAGCCCAAGGGCACGGCGGCGACGCTGTCGCAGATGCTGACCGACAAGAGCAGCCTGGTCCAGGACTGCGCGGTGCTGCACGGCCTGGACAAGGGCTCGGACCGCGTCGACATCGCCACCAAGGTGACGATAAATAACCGCGGGCAGGTCATCTCCATCAACACCAACGTGCACCTCGACAAGGGGGACGGGGCGCCCAAGGTGAAGGACTGCGTCGACACGCTGATCCGGTCGATCACGTTTCCGCCGAACGAGGCGCCGATGATCACCATCGATCGCAACTGGACCGTCGCCTCGAAGTGAGCCGGCCCGGTCCGTGGCGCGCAGCCGGCGCCCGACCTGCCCGATCTGCCCGACCTGGCGCTGCGGCGCGAGCCTGACCCTCGGCCGCCGGGCCAGAAACTCGGCCAGAAACTCGGCCAGGAACTCGGCGGCAAAGTGCGCGAAATGAGCCTGGTGCGGCTCGCGATGGCCGGTCTGCTGGCTTGACCAAAAACCCCCGCGACCCCTACACTTGTACCCTCAGGAACCTTGGGGTAGAGACCTGTTTACGTGTTGACCACTAGCAACAAAGAAAAACTGATCGCCGGGGCCCAGAAGCTCGTCGAAAGGGGCCAGTTCGACAAGGCGATCCGCGAGTACTTGAAAGTTGTTGCTGAAGACGAGAACGACGTCCGGGTCTGGATCCGCATCGGCGACTTGTATGTGAAGCTCGGGCAGAAGAGCGAAGCGGTCGAAAATTACAAGAAAGTCGCCCAGTTATATACGCAACAAGGCGAGCCCGAGAAGGCGATTGCGGTCTATAAGCAAATCCTGCAGACCGAGCCGCAGACGCTAGAGACCTATATGCTGCTAGCCGCCCTGTATCGCGATATGGGGCGCCTGCAGCATGCCAGCCAGCAGTACGAGCTGGCGGCGCAGCTGTACACCCGCGCCGGGCGGCTGCGCGAGGCTCTGGCGGCCGAGCAGGCGCTCGTCGACATGCTGCCCGACAACATCGCCCGGCGGATCAAGCTGGCCGAGCTCTACTCGCGGGAGAACCTGTACCCCGACGCGGCGCGCGAGTTCTCGGCGGCGGCGGCGGTGCTGCGCTCGACCGGGCGGATGGACGATTTCGCCAAGGTGTCCGAGCGGCTCCTGTTCCACGCGCCCGACAACCTCGAGGTGACCAAGGATCTGGCGCGCTACTACCTGCAGCAGGGCGACGCGGTGCGCGCGCTGACCAAGCTGCAGGGCGGCTTCAAGGTCGACCGCAAGGACGTCGAGCTCCTGGATCTGCTCGCCCAGGCGTTCGAGCGGATGAGCAAGCCGGACAAGGCGGTGTCGGTGCTGCGCGAGCTGGCGCGCATCTACACCGAGCGCGGCGCGCTGTCGGCGGCGGACTCGGTGAACCGGCACATCCTCGAGCTCGATCCCAAAGACGACGCCGCGCGGGCGGCGCTCAGCCACAGCGCTCCGTCGCCGCGGCGCCTGGGCGGCCAGCAGGGCAGCCCGGCAGCGGGCAAGAGCGGGTCCAACCCCACCCTGAACGCGGCTCTTTTCAACTCGCCGGTCCCGCAGCCGACGCCGAGCTCGCAGCCGGGGACGCCGCCGCCGGCGGTGCCACCCACCGCTGGGGCGGGCAGCGCGCCGGTGGGCACCACCCCGGCCCTCGGCTCGGCCGCACCGAGCGCCCAGCAGCTCACCTACGCCGCCGAGGAAGAGGCGGCGCGGGTCATCGCCGAGGCCGAGTCGTTCATCCGCTTCGGCCTGAACAAGCGGGCGATCGAGCACCTCTTGGCGACGCTGCAGAGCAAGCCGGGGCTGCGCCCGGTGCGCGAGCGGCTGGCCAAGCTGTACGAGGCGCAGGGCCAGCCGCGCGGCGCCCTGGCCGAGCTGCGGCTGCTGCTCGCCCAGGCGACCAGCCCCGGCGAGGAGCTACGCCAGCTGCGCGAGATCGTCCGCCTGGACGGCAATGACGAAGCGGCGGCGGCGCGGCTGCGCACGCTCAGCGCGAGCGCGGCGGCCAGCGAGGACGAGGACGACGACGACGAGCCCGAGATCAGCGTCAGCTCGGCCTCTGCCGAGGAGGGGGGCCAGCGCCGCGGCGCGCCGAGCGACGCCGACACCACCTCGCGCATGCCGCTCGCGCAGTTCAACAAGTTCGTCCAGAACCAGAGCCTGCTGCGCACCATCCCGCCGGTGAGCACCACCACCGACAGCCAGCCGGGCGCGGCGCCGGCCAGCCACCCCTCGCAGTCGACCGCCCCCAACGCCGAGGCGGTGGCGGCGGCGGCCGAGGAGATGGCGCTGACCAGCGGTACGCTGAAGGAGGAGCTCGACGAGGTCGACTTCTTCCTGCAGCAGAAGATGTACGACGAGGCGCAGCAGCTGCTGAAGTCGCTGCTCGCCCGCTACCCGCACAGCAAGACCGTGCTCGCCAAGCAGAGCGAGGTCGCCAACCAGGCAATGGTCGACGACGTGGTCATCGACGTCGACATCGACGACGTGCGCGAGCTCGACGCCGAGTCGTCGGCCCGGATCAGCCTGCGCGCCGTGACCACCGCGGAGGAGGCCGCCCGCGCCGCCGCGCCGCGCCGCGCCATGGCCCCGCC
>DAOMZC010000466.1:0-5574 GCA_035437965.1 Pseudomonadota bacterium | reverse complement strand
CACGGCCAGGGCCACGAGCTCCCGCGGCGGCCGGCGCTGCAGCCGGTCCAGCTTGGCGAACTCCACATGCGGCGGCAGGGCGCCCGGCGGCGCCGCGCCAACACGTAGCAGCCCTGCGAAATCAGCGCCGGCCAGCTGGTAGTACCCGCCGTTGTGAAAGTATCCGAGCTGCTGCCCGGCGACGTCGATCTCGGCGATCGCGATGGTGGTCTTGCCGTGCTGGGTCTGGTAGTCGGTGCCGCGGGTATCGGGCAGGAAAAAGGAGTCGACCTCCGGCAGGACCAGGCGGCCGCGCCCCACCTGCTCGGCGACCTGCTGGTCCAGCGAACGCCAGAGGCTGAGCTCCTGCACGTCGATCCCGTACAGGTCGTACAGCTCGGCGTGCGCCGGCTTGCCGAAGGTCCACTGATCGCCTTCGAAGTCCAGGCCCAGCGTGAACGGCAGGCAGGCGTACGGATCCAGGCCGAGCGCGTGCAGCACCTCGATCCACAGATCGACGTAGCAGTTGGACTCCGGCCAGGACCGCTGCTCGTGGTGGAGCGGATGCGGCACGTGGTCCGCGGGAGCCATCGCCGGCAGGTGCTGCGCGCGGCTCATGGCCACAGTCGCTGGCGCACTGCCGCTGGCCAGCTCGCGTGGTCCAGGCCGTGGGTCTTTAGCAGGGCAAGCACGATGCGCTCCATGCCAAACCCCAGGCACGCGGTGTGCGCAACCGCCCCGTCCGCGGTGCGGATTCCGAACAGGTCACCGAAGTGATCCTGGTGATAGTTGAAAGACATGACCGCAGTGGGCTGCGCCGAGGCGATGGGAACCAGGAGCTCGAACTTGAGCTGCAGCTCGCGCTGGCTGGCCGCCATGAGCCGCCCGCCGCGGCCGAAGAACGGGTCATTGGCCAGAGCATCGCAGACCGGCAGCTGCAGGCTCCTTAGCAGCTCGAGCCCGCGCTGCAGCCAGGTATCGCGCCAGGTCTGCACGCCGCCCGGGTCGCCCAGACGCACATGCTCGCGCATGCGGAACATCTGCATCCGCGCCGGGTCGGGCGACGGCTCATGGCGGAAGCACCAGGAGGCGAGATCGACCAGCCGGCCGCCCTCGGGCAGCGTGCCGGCGCACAGCGGGTAGAGCGGATAGCACGCCGCCGGAGTGAGCACGACGTCGGTGACGCTCTGCAGCGCGCTCCAGTCCTCGCCCGCCTGCAGGCGCCGCACGAGCTCGCGGTGCTGCTCCTCGGTCCCCGAGAAGCTGAACACCGAGCCGGCCAGGTGGGGCAGGGAGTTCAGAAACTCGCTGCGCTCGAAGCTGCGCCGGTTGATGATCGGCGGAAAGCGCATGAACTCGGCGCCGTCGGTCATGGTGGTCACGCTGATCAGCCGATCCAGCGCTTCGAGCACCTCCTCGAAGCCGCGTCCCTTGGCGAAGACGCCCGGCACGCCGCACCCGATCAGCAGTCCGGCCGCGAGCAGCTGGTTGGTAAACTCCTGTGGGCAGGGCTGATTGTCCATGGGCCTCCGGGGAGTCAGGCGCCCTTATGGATGAGCAGCAGGGCGGCGTTGGTTGCCAGGATGCGGTCATTGGCGATCATGAGCGGCGCCGAGTAGGCGTCGCGGAGGTGGCGGCCGAGGCTGAGCTTGTTGCCGGTCTTGTAGCCGGCGATCCCGCAGAGGGTCAGCGCCCGCCCGACGATCTCGACGACGAGCTCGGACGACGCCACCTTGAGCTGGTTTATCCGCAGCGCGAAGCCGATGCTGGTCAGCGCCTCGGGGTCGTCGAGCAGCCGCTCGTACTCGAGGGTGACGCCGTCGATGTTGGCGCGCATGCGCTGCAGGAGCTCGGCGACCTCGGCGAAGCGGGCAGCGGCCGGCGGGGTCTGGCCGGGGTTCTTGCGCGCCTCCGCCTGAACGCTGGCACGGGCGCGGGCCACGGCGTCGGTGGCGATGCCGAGCCAGCACGAGCTCCACAAAAGGTGCGACAGCGGCACCATGGTCTGGCTGGCGATCTCGGCGAAGGGCAGCGGCAGGATCTGCTCGGGGGCGAACGCGGCCGAGATGGTCAGCGGCGGGCTGCAGGTGCCGCGCATGCCGAGGGTGTCCCAGCCGCCGGTGCGCTCGATGGTGCAGTCGCGGCGGCGGGCCAGTAGCAAGACCTGGTCGCCCGCTGCGGCATCTTTTTCGCGGCGGGCGGTGATGAGCAGGTCGTCCGCCTCCTGCCCGTAGGACACCGTGGTCGCCTGCTTGCGCAGCCAGCCGCCGCTGTCACGGATCTCGACGGCGGCGACGCTCGTGCGCAGCGAGCCGCCGACACCGACCTCCGAGGTCACGGAGGCGACCAGCCGCTGCTCTTGCGAGAGCTCCGCTAGATAAGAAACAAAAAACGGGCTGCCCAGGCCATGGCGGACGATGCAGCCGAGCTGGATCTGGTGCATGGCGAAGATCATGCCGGTCGCTGCGCAGCCTTCGGCGAGCGCCTGGCACATGGCGGCCACCTCGGAGACGCTGCAGCCAATCCCCCCAAGCCGGGTCGGCACCAGCGCGCCAAGCAGCCGGGCCTCCTGCAGGGCGCTCAGCGCCTCCCGGGGAAAGCGGGCGTCGCGGTCTACCGCGTCTGCATGCAGCGCCGCCGTAGTGCGGCCGATGCGCCGGGCCATCTCGACGGGGGAGAGCGCTCGTGTCGGGCCGGGCGCGACGGCAGGCGCGGGATCGATTTGCGGTTCCATGGGCAGCCTTCCTGGGACCCACGCGCTCAGGGCGCGGCGCTGCGCAGGTCGGCGCCGCCGCCGACCAGCCCTTCGACGGCGGCGCGCATGGCGGCGATGCTGGCGAAGACGCTGCGCTTGAGCAGGTGATCGGGGAACTCAATCTCGAACGCCGCTTCCAGCGCGAGCATGACGTTGACGCTGGCCTGCGAAGTCATGCCCGCCCGGTAAAGGTCAGACTGGTCATCGAGCGTGTCCAGGGAGGTGGCCAGCCGACCGTGCTGGTGGACGATGGCGCGGATTGTCTCGCTCATTTCGACCTGCTCTCCTTGCGACGGGGGCGGCGACGATGCGGGCGCCGCCCGCGGTGGCTGTCCGGCTTGCTGCGCGCATCCTATGCCAGACCGCGTAGCGATTACCACTGCGGTCGCATAGTCGCCTTCATGGCTCATGCTGAGGGCCAGTCCGGTGAGCCCGAGCTCGTCGGCGAACTCGCGGGCGGCGCCGTGCAGGGCCAGCTCGGGCGGACCGGGGGGGATGCGCCGGACCTCGAGCGAGCGCCAGCTGAGTCCGCGATCGCCGGCGCCGGCGCCCAGGACTTTCAGCGTGGCCTCCTTGGCGGCGAAGCGGGCGGCGAAGCGCGCGGCCTGGGTGGCGGCGGCGAGCTCGGGCTCGGTGCAGTAGGCCACCTCTTGGGCGGTGAACAGGCGAGCGGCGAAGCGGGCACCGAACAGCGCCAGTGACTCCGCGATGCGGCTCACCTGGACCAGGTCGATTCCGACGGCGACTCCTTGGCTTGTCATGCGCGGACCCGCGACTGCGCAAATGTGGCAGGCGCCGCCACTATATATCTTGAGGTGCCGCAGGCCTCCTACGAACTCGCGCGCGCAGCCAGCGGCTTGCCTCCTGCCAGATCGCGCGATGGCAAAGCTTCAGGTAGAGCCCATAGAGCAGCACCGCGAAGGCAATCTCCCCCAGCAAGCAAAACAGCGACGGCGCGATGGCCAGTGCCCGCAGCTCCCGCTGGAGGCTCCACAGCCCGGCCCCCATCACTGCCGACCCGGCGACGGACGGCGCGAGCGCGCGCAGGAGCCGGGACGCCGGCAGCCGGTCGACCCGCGCGCTCAGCCAAAGGGCGACCCCCGCTGCCACTGCCAGAGCGGCCGAGACCGCCCACGCCACCGCCTGCAGATGCTGGTGCGCGGGATCCCAGCGAGTGACGAGGAACAGGCCCAGCGCGAAGGCCGCCAGCCGCGTCATCGGCAACAGCCCGCCAAGGACCGGCCGCATGAGCGCGGTAAGCTGCGCAAACGACAGCGCGTAGCAGCCGAGCGACATCGCTCCCGCGGCGAGCCCCACCATGAGCGACGCCACCCCGTGCCAGTGCGCCGGCAGGAGGGCCGCCTCCAGAGTCGGGGCGACCGCGGCGGCGCCGATGCCGATCGGAAACAGCAGCAGGGACAGGTAGCGCAGCCCGCGCAGAAAGACGCGCTGCCGCTCGGCGGCATCGGGCAGGCCGAGGGCTCGCACCATCGCCATGGCGCCGTAGCGGGCGATGGTGTCGGCCGGCGTCATCACCAGGGTGTAGCCGACGGCGTACAGACCCTGGGCCGCCGCGGAGTAAAGAGCCCCGACGAAGACGTTGTCCAGGTGCAGGGTCGCCAGCTCGCCCAGGGCTCCCAGGTGGATGGGCAGCGAGTAGCGCCCGAGCTCCACGAGGAGTACGCGCGCCTCGCCAGCGCGCAGCGCGGGCCGGGCGGGCCACAGCGGCCCGCGCTTGGCCCACCGCAGCGCGACGAGCCGCCCGCCGTGCCGTGCCACCATTCCCAGCGGCAGGCACAGGGCCCCAGCACCCAGCAGCGCGGCGGCGATCGTCGTGGTGACGTAGCACAGATCGCCGCCGGCCTCCAGCTTCGCCACGTCGCCAAAGCGCAGCCGGTAGCGCAGCTCCAGCGCCGGTATGGTCCCTATCCGCTCGAGCAGCAGCGCGACGCAGTACACCCATAAAAGCGGCGTCGCCTCCGGCTGCCCGAGCCGCCCGAGCAGCCAGGGTCCGAAGAGGGCCAGGAGGCCGCTCACCACCACGCCACTATAGGTAGCCCAGCCATGCGCCAGCGCGGCCGCCGCCTCATAGCCCGTGCGGCGGGTGAGCAGCGCCTGCTGCGGCGACAGCAGCGTCGCCAGGTTGGTGATGGTGGCGACGACGAGGGCGAGGTTGGCGTGGCCATAATCGGCGCGGCTCAGGAAGTAGGTGACCAGGATCGTCGTCAGCAGGCCCGCCGCCCGGCCAAAGAGCCCCGCGAGCGCCGTCGTCGCCGCCCCCGCCGCGCTGCGCGCTATCACATCAGCCGGATCGGCCGCGCGCTCCGCGGAAGTCTGGGGGCCTGGCGTGTGCTCTTTTTCCATGGGGGCCAACCTGCAAGGAATCTAATGCGCCAGGGAAGTTAAAGGGTGCCTATCTTCACCTCGTTGACGCCGAGCGCATCGCCGAGCTGACGGCACCCTGCGAAGCAGAGTAGGAGGTCACAAGAGCTGGACGTACACTGAACATATAAGCAGAATCCGGCTGCGGCGGGGGCATCGCCGGCGACAGCAAGAACGGCGGTGGGCGAGGGATCGCGATGAAGTAGTCGCGCAGATTGCGCCCCGGCAAGTCGAGGAAGCTTCACGCCGGCTACCCGGGCGGGATAAGATCCTCCAACGAGGGGGAATACTCATGCGTAATTCGATGAAGCTTGGGTACGCGATCGCCGGGCTGGTGCTGGCCGGGAGCGCGATGGACAGCGACCATGTCGCCAGCGCCAAGCGGGCTCGCAAGGCCAAGGCGAGTGCGCCGGCCAAGTCCACCGCGGCCCCCGCAGAGGCCGCGACGGCTGGCAGCG
>DAOMZC010000465.1:0-5575 GCA_035437965.1 Pseudomonadota bacterium | reverse complement strand
CGGCAGCCTCGCCCGGCTCGGGGGCCGACTTCGCGGCCTCACGCTCGGCCGCCAGGCGCATCGCGTCGGCGTTGTGCGCGACCTCGGCGTCGGTCAGCGGCGCGATCAGCGAGAACCGCTGTGTCGCGAGCACCATGTACGCACAGCCGAAGACGATCGGCGCGCTCAGGAGGTGCCCCATGTTGAGCGACCATCCTTGATCGATCGCCTGCGACTCCTTGAAGAACTCGCACACGAAGCGGAACGAGAAGTGGAGCGCGAGCATGCCGTACATGATCGCGCCCTCGCGCAGCTTGCCTTTGAGCTTCACGCCGATCACTTCGGGGATGAGCATGTAGATGGGCTGTCCCAACATGCTGGCTTCGGCCTCGATGCCGCCCACGCCCCAGCCCAGCACGCCGAGGCCATTTATCATCGTGGTGTGCGAGTCGGTGCCGACCACCGTGTCGGGGAAGGCCAGCGGCACCCCGGTCTTGCCGCGGGTGAGGACGCCGTGGGCGAGGAACTCGAGGTTGACCTGGTGGACGATGCCGTTGGCCGGCGGCACGGCGCGGAAGTTGTCGACCGCGTTCTGGCCCCAGCGCAGAAACGCGTAGCGCTCGCGGTTGCGGGCAAACTCGATGCGGGCGTTGAGGCTCAGGGCCTGCGGGCTGCCGAAGTGATCGACCTGGACCGAGTGATCGATGACAAGGTCCACCGGCACCAGGGGATTGATCTTCTTCGGATCGCCGCCGAGCCGGGCCACCGCGGCGCGCATCGCCGCGATGTCGACCAGCACCGGCACGCCGGTAAAGTCCTGCAGGACCACGCGCGCCGGCAGAAACGGCAGCTCGACCTGCGCCGGGGCCTTGGCGTTCCAGGTCGCCAGCCGCCGGACGTCCTCTTCGGTGACCGCGAAGCCGTCGCAGTTGCGCAGGAGCGACTCAAGGAGGATGCGGATCGTAAAGGGCAGCTGCTCAAGCGCGACTCCGGCGCCGCGCAGGGCGTCGAGGTGGTAGTAGCCGAGCTGGCCGTGGGCGGTCTGCAGCAGGGTGTAGGCGGAGAACGGATCTTTTTGGCTCGTCATGGCGGTGATGCTATCCCGATCGGCACCGCTTGTCAGCCCCGCCGGTGTCGGGAGGTCGCGGGGCGTAGCGGGGCGGCGGCTGCGCTTTCCTTTGTTCCCGGGCCGCGAGCTGTGGCACAAACGAGGACATGACTACCGATAAAAGCGGCCCCCCGAGCCCTACGACCCCCCAGACCTTGGCGACCGCCGCGGCCTCCCGGCGCACCTCGGCAGAGCTGTTCGCGCGCGCCCAGCGGGTCATCCCGGGCGGCGTGAACTCGCCGGTGCGCGCCTTCAAGGCGGTGGGCGGCGATCCGGTGTTCTTCGCCCGCGCCGCGGGGCCCTACCTGCACGATGTCGATGGCAACCGCTACATCGACTACGTCGGCTCGTGGGGGCCGATGATCCTAGGCCACAGCCACCCCGAGGTGCTGGCGGCGATCACCGAGGCCGCCGCGGCCGGCACGAGCTTCGGCGCCCCCACCGAGCGCGAGGTCCGCTTCGCCGAGCTGCTCACCGAGGTCATGCCTTCGCTGCAGCGGGTGCGCATGGTCTCGTCCGGGACCGAGGCGACGATGTCGGCGCTGCGGCTGGCGCGCGGCTTTACCGGGCGGTCGCAGATCATCAAGATCGATGGCGCCTACCACGGCCACGCCGACTCGCTGCTGGTGGCGGCGGGCTCGGGCGCGGCGACGCTCGGGATTCCCGGCTCAGCGGGCGTCACCCCCGGCGCCACCCGCGACACGCTGACCGTGGCGTGGAACGATCTGCCGGCGGTGCGCGAGCTGTGCCTGCGCAGCCGCGACGACAAAGGCGACTGCCAGCTGGCGGCGATCATCGTCGAGCCGGTGTGCGGCAACATGGGCTGCGTGCCGCCCGCCCCCGGCTACCTGCAGGGCCTGCGCGAGCTCACCCGCGAGCACGGCATCGTCCTTATCTTCGACGAGGTGATGACCGGCTTCCGCGTCGCCTTCGGGGGCGCGCAGGAGCGCTACGGCATCACCCCCGACCTGACCTGCCTGGGCAAGATCGTCGGCGGCGGGCTGCCGGCGGCGGCCTACGGCGGGCGGGCCGACATCATGGACTTCATCGCCCCGGTCGGCCCGGTCTATCAGGCCGGGACGCTGTCGGGGAACCCGCTGGCGATGGCCGCCGGCCTCAAGATGGTCACGCTGCTGCGCAACAGCGACGTCTACGAGCGGCTGGAGCAGGCGACGAGCCGCCTGGCCGGCGGGCTCCTAGAGCTGTGCCGCGAGGCCCAGGTGCCGGCGACCGTCAACCAGGTCGGCTCGATGTTCACCCTGTTCTTCAGCGACGCGCCGGTCACCGACTATACGAGCGCCAAGCGCAGCGATACCGCCTACTTCGGGCGCTTCTTCCGCGGCCTGCTGGAGCACGGCGTCTACCTGCCGCCGTCGCAGTTCGAGGCGGCGTTCGTCTCGGCCGGGCACAGCGGCGATGTCATCGACGCGACCCTCAGCGCCGCCCGCGCCGTCCTGCGCTCGATCTGAGCGTTCCGGGGCGCGGCGGTTCGAGTATGCTGCGCCCATGTCCTTACCGGCACCTGGGGGCGCGGCCCCTTCTTCACATCCTGTAGCCTCTGCCCCGCCGCCCGGCGGGGTCATCGACCTGCGCTCGGACACCGTGACGCGCCCGACGCCGGCCATGCGGGCCGCGATCGCCGCCGCGGTGGTCGGCGATGATTTGTATCGCGAGGACCCGACCGTGCAGGCGCTGGAGCAGCAGATCGCGGCGCTCGTCGGCAAGGAGGCGGCGCTGCTGGTGCCGTCGGGGACGATGGCCAACCAGCTCGGCCTGCGCCTGCACGTCCAGCCGGGCGACGACGTGCTGGTCAGCGACGGCGCGCACATCAAGTGGTACGAGAGCGGGGCCGCCGCGGCGCTGGCCGGGGTGCAGCTGGTCACCGTCGGCCAGGGCGGCTTCTTCTCGGTCGCCGAGCTGCGGGCGGCCTATCACGCCGAGCGCACCGATCACGCCTACGCGCCGATGCACCTCTTGTGCCTTGAAGACACCCACAACCGCGGCGGCGGCAAGGTGTGGCCGCGCGGCGAGCTGCAGGCGGTGTGCGCCGCCGCCGGCGAGCTCGGGCTGCGCCTGCACCTGGACGGCGCGCGGCTGTGGAACGCGGCGGTCGCGCTCGGCACCGCGCCGAGCGTGCTGGCGGCTCCGTTTGACACCGTCGCGGTGTGCCTGTCCAAGGGGCTGGGCGCGCCGGCCGGGTCGCTCCTGTGCGGCAGCCGGCGCGACATCGAGCGGGCGCGCCGCTTCCGCCGCATGTACGGGGGCAGCATGCGCCAGGCCGGCATCCTGGCGGCGGCGGGCCTGTACGCGCTGGATCACCACTATGCGCTGCTCCCCATCGATCACGAGCACGCGCGGCTGCTCGCCCAGGGGCTCACCGGCCTCGCCCACGTCGAGGTCACCGCGCCGGAGACCAACATCGTGCTTTTCGATCTGCACCCGCCGCTGCCGGAGGCGGAGGTGGTGGTGGCGGCCCTTGCCGCCCACGGGGTGCTGTGCGGCGCCTTCGGACCGCGGCGGATCCGCCTGGTCACCCACCTGGATGTAGATCGGGCGGCGTGCAGCCAGGCGGTGGCGCGGCTACGCCAGGTGTTATGCGGCCTGTAGGAGCCCTTTTTTACGTCCTGGCCGCGAGCGCCCTGGGGCTCGGCTGCATGCAGACGCCGCCGCCGCTGCCGACCGAGCTCGCGCAGGCGCAGCAGCACGAGGGGACCCCGGCGGTCGCGGTGCAGGAGTACGGCGAGCTGTACAAGCGCTGCCAGAGCGGCACCGCGACCGGCCTTCGGCAGCAAAAAGACGACTGCGGCACCGTCGCCTTCCGTTTCGCCCAGAGCCTGGAGCACGCCGAGCGCTACGCCGAAGCGGCCGCGGTCTTTGCCGCGCTGCCGACGCTCAGCCGCGATCGGATAAAGATCGCCCGCGCCCAGGTGCGCGCGGCGGAGCTGCACGCGGACCACCTGGGCGAGCGCGAGCAGGCGCTGGGGATTTGCCGCCAGGTCATCGCCGAGGTACCGGCCGAGGTGCCGGCCGAGGACGCGCTGCGGCTGCTGGTCCGGCTGCAGACCGCGGACGCCCCGGGCGAGCCGCCGCTCGACCCGGAGGGCGCGCTGCGCGCCGAGCTCGATCGCCTGGCGGCGTCGCTGCAGCCCTACGAGACGATCGCCAGCTTCGCCCTGCTCTACGGCGGTCAGGCGGCGGAGCGCCGCGGCCGTCCCGACGAGGCCCTCGCCCGCTACGACGAGATCTGGAAGCGCTACCCGCGCGGGCCGCTGCTCGACGACGCGCTGTTCACCGCGGCGCAGCTCCTACGCAAGCTCGGGCGGAGCGGCGAGGCGGCGGAGCGGCTGGCCCGTCTCACCCGCGCCTACACCGCGACGGCGTTCATCGGGCACTATCATAAAGAGCGGCTCATCGAGGGTATGTTCCTGCTCGGTCAGATCTACCTGCGCGAGCTGAACCGCCCGGCCGAGGCGCTGACGACGCTGCAGCTGCTGCTCGGGCGCCAGCCGAGCTCGCGCCTGGCCGACGATGCGCTGCTGCTGATGGCGGAGGCGGCGCTGCGACGACAGCCGGAGGCGGCGGCGCGCACCCAGGCGTGCGGCTACCTGACCCGCCTGCTGCGCGACTACCCCGACAGCAACCATCAGCGCGCCGCGCAGGCGCTGCAGCGCGAGCAGAAGTGCCTCGCGAGCGGGCCGCCTAGTCGGTGGTGAGATCCTTGCCGTGCTGGCGGCAGAACTTGACGACCTTGGCGCGGTCCGCGGCGGCGACGTTGGGGAAGGCGCTCTTGGCCATGCCGATGTTGCCGTCCTGGCAGCTGCCCAGGGTCATGATGCGGTAGGCGCGGGCGAAGCGGCCGCTCGACTGGGTGCGCTTGGCCAGCTCCAGCGCCGCGATGCCGTCGCCGCCGTCGAGGAGCTTCTGCGCCTCGTCCAGGCGCTCCTTGATCTCGGGCGGCTCGGCGGTGAAGCTGCCGCCGGCGGGAGCGGTCTTGGTCCCGCTGCGCGGCTTGCGCGAGTCGGCGGTCGCGGTGTCCGGCTTGCTCGCGACCTTTTCCGGGGGGACGCTCGGCGGCGCCGACTCGGGCTTGCCGCTTGCGACCGCTTGCGGGCTGGCGACGGTCGGCGGGGCAGGGGGGCTGGTGGTGCTGTCGCGGGTCGAGCTGACGGTCCGCGGCCCCGGATCGGCGCCGCGGGTCTTGCGGTCGTGCAGGCGCGGCCCGAGCACCGCCACGGTGATGAGCAGCGCAATCCCAGCCGCCGCGGCCACCCCGCCGAGCAGCAGGGAGCGGCTCGGCGCTGGCTGCGTCATCACCCCGCCGGCCACGTGCGGCTGCACCCGGCCGAGCTGCAGCGGCTGCACGTCCCGGCACGCCGGCTCGCAGGCGGCGAGCGCGCGATCGAGCTCGCCCATGTCGGCGAACCGCTCGGCCGGGCTCTTGGCGAGGAGCCGCATCACGACCTTCTGCAGCGGCTCGGGGACCTGCCG
>DAOMZC010000464.1:0-5582 GCA_035437965.1 Pseudomonadota bacterium | reverse complement strand
AGAGCTTCCCCGCCGGTAGCCCCGCGGCTGTCGGCGCGAGCGCCACGCCCTGACTCGCGAGGCGCGCTAACCAAGAGCCGGCAAGCGGCTCGCCCCGCGCGCGGCTTTTGTCCGCTGCCCCGGTTATCGCACCTGGCTCTGGAATGCCAGCGGGGCTGCTGATACACTTTGGCGTAATGCTGGTCAGATCTCACCCGATGAGCCCCGCTGATTCTTCTTCCTCGTTCTCATTCGGCGACTCCGACGGTCCGGCTTTCGCGCACCCGGGAGCGACGGTCCACCACCGCCGCGGCGTCGCCATCTACGCGATGGTGCCGCCCGGTCCCGGCGCCGGTGGCGTCGGCGGGGCCGCAGGGGGCGCCGTAGCGGCGCCGCCGCTGGGCAAGTACGGCATCCTGCGCGTCGTCAGCGGCAACGATCAGGGCAAGCAGATCGAGCTGAACCGCCAGCTCACCTCCATCGGCCGCGGCGCCGATCAGATGCTGGTCATCGCCGACATCGCGGTGTCGCGGCGGCACATCCAGATTCACCTGGCGCCGAGCGGCTACCGCATGCAGGACATGGGCTCGCCCAACGGCACCATGGTCAACGGCAAGCGCGTCGCCGACGTACAGCTTGTCGACGGGGATCAGATTGAGGTCGGCAACTCCCTGCTCCGCTTCGAGCACCCGCCGTCGCGGCCGCAGCAGGAGATGCCGCCGCCGCCGCCGGCCCCGCCGCCGATGATGGCCCCGCCGCCGGCCCCGCCGATGATGGCTCCGCCGGCCTACGGGCAGCCGCCGATGGGCTACCCACCGCCGGGCTATCCGCCGCAGCAGCCCGGCTACATGCAGCCGCAAATGCCGATGCAGCCGCAGATGCCAATGCAGCCGATGCAGCCGCAGATGCCGCAACTGCAGGCGCCGCCGCCGGCGTTCCCGTCGATGGTCCAGCCGCTCGGGACCGGCGGCATGGTGGCGCAGCCGCAGTCGCAGCCGCAGTCGATGATCTCGGGCAGCAGCATCGCGGTCATGCCGGTGGGGCCGCTCGGGTTCCTCGGCAACCCCAAGAAGCGCACGCTCTACTTCGGGGCGCTGCTCGGCGCGTTCCTCGTCGGCACGGTCGGCTTCACGGTGCTCTCGCTGCGCGGCAGCGGGACCGCCAAGCTCGTCGACAAGGCGCTTGAGAGCTACAACACCGGCACCAAGGACTTCACCGCCGCCCACTACGACACCGCGCGCAAGGCGTTCGAGGCCGCGCTGGTCCTGGCCCCCGACTCGCAAGAGCTGAAGCACTACATCGAGGCCTGCGACACCGAGGACAAGTTCCACAAGATCCTCGAGCAGGCCAAGAAGCAGCTTGACGATCGCAAGTATGCCGATGCCCTCAAGCTGTTCGACAAGGTCGACAAGTCGTCGACGCAGTTCGAGGACGCGCAGCAGCAGGCGCGGCAGGCGCGGCACGAGGCGGTCAAGGCGATCTACAACGAGGCCTCGGCGCTGGCCAAGAACGACAACGCCGCCGCGCTCGAGAAGGTCAGTCAGGGGCTGGAGTACGACCCGGACAGCGCCGACCTCCTGGAGCTCAAGGCCCGCCTGACCAGCGCGCCCAAGCCCGAGGAGCCGACCCAGGTCGCCGACAACACGCCGCCCGAGCCGGCCGAGCCGCCCAAGAAGGCCGACAAGCCCGAGCCCAAGCAGCAGAAGAAGTCCGAGCCCAAGAAGTCCGAGCCCAAGAAGTCCGAGCCCGCCGGCGGCGGCGACTTCAGCAAGGCCCTGGCCGCCTACAAGAGCAAGGACTTCGGCGGCGCGATCAGCGCGGCCAAGGCGGTCAAGTCGCCCAAGGCGGCCGAGACGGCGCGCAACATCGAGGACGTCAAGGCGGCGATTGATAAGGCGGGCAAGCTCGAGGGCAGTAATCCCAAGGGCGCGATCGACGCCTACCAGACCGCCGCCGCCGCCGACAAGAAGCTCGGGGGCGGGCTGTCGGGCTTCATCAGCGGCAAGATCAGCGGGCTCTCGGCCAAGGCCGGGGGCGGTGCCAAGCCGGCCGCCGGGGGCGCCGCTGCCGATCCGGCCAAGGACGGCCAGGCCGATCAGATGCTGAGCCAGGCCCGGGGCCTGGTGACCAAGAACCCGAGCCAGGCCAAGCTGCTATGCCGCAAGGTCATGCAGCTTTACGGCAACAGCGCCAAGAATCCCAAGGTCCAGGAAGCGTTCAAGCTGCTCAACAGCATCAAGAGCAAGGGCGACGACGACGACGAGTTCTAGACCGCGCCGATGACCCGCCTCGCCGATCTCGCGCCGTCCGTCGCGGCGCTGCCGGACAGTGAATCTCCGCCCGCTCCCGAGCTGCTTGAGCAGTGGCGGGCGCGGGCGGCGTCGTTCCACGAGGAGCTAGTCGCCGAGCGCGGCGCCGGCTGGCAGGCGTTTTGGGGTAGCCGCGACTCGCAGCGGGCTCGCTATCAGGTGCTGATGGACGAGCTGCCGCTGCACGGGGCGACGGTGCTCGAGGTCGGCTGCGGCTTCGGCGACTTCCTCGGTTATCTGGACGAGCGCGGGCTGCGGCCGGCGCGCTACCTGGGGCTCGATCTGTCGCCGCGCATCGTCGCCGCGGCGCAAGAGCGGCACCCGCAGGCGGAGTTCGCGGTGCTCGATGTGCTGCGCAGCGAGCCGCCGCTGCAGCCCGACTTCGTCGTCGCCTCGGGGATCATGGCGGTGGCGGTGCCGGGGTACGCCGAGTACGTGCTGGGCATCCTGCGCCGCTTCCACGGGCTGGGCCGCCGCGGCTTCGGGCTGAACTTCCTCAGCACCTGCACCCAGCGGCCCGATGGGGTGTCGCAGTACGTCGAGCCGGCGTGGCTGCTTGGGCTGTTCCAGCGCCACATTGACTGGCGCTGCCGGCTCATCCACGACTACCGGCCCAACGACTTCACCCTCATCCATCGGCGCCCGTGAGGGGCAGCGCGGGCCCGGTCAGCGCGGCGGCCAAGCAAGCAGGTCAGGCCGGGCGTCGGGTGGCGATCCACCAGCCCAACTACGCGCCGTGGTGCGGCTTCTTCGCCAAGCTCAAGGCGGCCGATGTGCTGGTGCTGCTCGACGATGCGCAGCTTCCGCGCGGGCGCAGCTACGTGGCGCGCACCCGGGTGCTCGGGCCGGCCGGGCCGCAGTGGCTGACGATCCCGGTGGCCCACAGCGAGTCGGGCGAGCTGCGCTCGATCCGTGAGGCGCGGATCGCCGACCCCGGCTGGGCGCGGCGCCACCTGCAGACGCTGCGCGCCCGCTACGGCCGCAGCCCCTTCTTCGCCGAGGTCTTCCCCCTCCTGGAGCCGCTCTACGAGCGCGCCGGCCCGTGGCTGGCCGAGTTCAACGAGCGGCTGCTCCACGCCCTGCTCGGCTATCTGGGCCTGCAGCGCCCGGTGGTGCGCGCCAGCACGCTCGGCTGCGCCGGCCGCGGCGACGAGCGACTGGTGGCGCTGGTGCAGGCGGTGGGCGGCGCCATCTATCTCTCGGGCCCGAGCGGGCCGAAGTATCAGGCGGCGGACAAGTTCGGCGCCGCCGGCCTGCAGCTGGTGGTCCGCGCCTATGCCCCGGTCCCCTACCCGCAGGGGGGACCGTTCGTCGGCGGCCTGTCGGTGCTCGACGCGCTGTTCCGCTGCGGCCGCGCCACGACCGACCTCCTTTCGTATCCCGCGCCCGCGGCTCAGTAGTCGACGCCGTCGCCGGTCAGGTAGTTCTTGTCGATCTGCAGGCTCGGCAGATACTCCTGCCCGTCCCACAGGTAGACGTAGTGGGCGTAGATGTCGAGGAGCTTCTTCATGTACTCGCGCGTCTGGGTGTACGGGCACAGCTCGATGAACTCGTCGAGCGGCCGATCGCCGTTGCGCTCCAGCCAGCGGATCATCGCCTTGGGCCCGGCGTTGAAGCTGCCCGCCCCCAGCGCCACCTGCCCCTTGAACTTCTTGAGCAGCCGCCCGATGTACCAGGCGCCAAACTGGATGTTGCCCTCCGGGTCGTAGAGGACGTCGTCGGTGTAGGGGCGGTCGATGTGCGGCGCGACCCGGCGACTCGTCGGCGGGATCATCTGCAGAAGGCCAATCGCGTCGGCGTACGAGACGTCGTGCGGGTTGTACGCCGACTCCTTCTGCATGATCGAGTACAAGTAGCGCGGCGGGTTCTCGCCGGTGGGCGCGTACTTCTCGATGAAGCCGCGGTAGGCCAGCGGGTAGCCCGCCTCCCATAGCGGGCGCGCCGCCGGCACCTTCTGCGGGTCCTTGCGCAGGGCGGCGGCGCCGTAGACCTCGGCCAGCTGGTGCGGCCGCTGAAAGTTCTGGGCGCGGGTGTAGAGGTCCAGCAGCGCCGGCAGCACCCGCGCCGCCCCGTAGTGCTGCATGAGCGCCGGCTCGCTGCGCCGCAGCTCGACGCTGGCCTCGGTCAGAAGGCCCACCGTGAGCAGCTCGGCGGCGCGCGCCACCTGCGGGTCCTGCAGCACCTGGGCGTCGAGCGGCTCGCCGGGCTTGGGCCAGCTCATGAGGCCGTCGGCAGAGCGCCGCGCCGCGTCGGCGAACAGGGTGACCTTGACCCCCTCGGCGCCCAGGCGCACCCGCGCCAGCATGCCGTAGTAGCCGAGCGGCTGGCTGTCGACGAGGCGCTGCCAGCGCTCGATCGCCTCGGGCTTGCGGTCCTGCTTGAACAGCGCCACCCCGGCCCAGTAGTTCGCCTTGCCGGCCACCGCGCCGCCGCGCTTGGCCAGGGCGTCGAACTCGGGCAGCGCCCCGGCGTAGTCGGCCAGGAGGTAACGCGACAGGCCGATGTACCAGCGCGCCTCCTCGGCGTACGGGCCGGAGAAGCGGCGCAGGGTCTCCTGCAGGTTGGTGATCGCGTCGGTGTAGCGGCGGCGGTTGTATTCCAGCCAGCCGCTGAGGAACGACGCCTCGGGGGCAAAGTGCGACTTGGGGTGGGCCTCGACGACTGCTTTGTAGCCCTTGATCGCCTCGTCGTCCTGGTCGGCCCGCGACAGGGCGCGCGCGCCGTGGAACATTGCCTCGGCCTGCGGCTCGCCGTGCATGCGCTTGGCGACCTCGAGCAGCTTCTGGGCGGCGCCGCTGTAGTTGCGCCGCATGCGGTAGAAGCTGGTGGCGAGCCAGTACTCGACCTCATCGCGCAGCGCCGGTCCGAGGTCGGCGGGCAGGGCCATGAGCTCGGCGATCGCCTCGGGCCAGCGGCGGTTCTGGATGAGGTTCTTGGCGCGCTTTATGTGCTCGCTGGCGTCCAGGGTGGTGCTGGCGTCGAGCTCGTGCAGCCGGGCGAGCGCCGTCTCGGCGAGCGGGTGCAGCGGGTACTCGATGTAGAGCTTGCGCAGCGCGGCGCGCGCCTCGGGGCTGCGGCCCGCCTGCTCGGCGAGCTCGGCGAGGCGGAAGCGGATGGTGGCGCCGTCCAGGTTCGACTTGGCGCTGCCCAGGGCCTCGCGGTAGCCCGCCTCGGCCTCCTTGGCCGCCGCCTTGCCGAGCTGGCCGGCGCAGTCGGCGGCCCGCGCCCGCGCCAGCGTGGTCAGCGGCGAGTCGCCGAGCGCACGGTGCCGCGTATGCGACCTATGTTGGTGTG
>DAOMZC010000463.1:0-5605 GCA_035437965.1 Pseudomonadota bacterium | reverse complement strand
CGCGCACGGTCAGCGAAAACGGCAGCGAGCGCCTGCGGGCGTGCTCGGGGCGCCCGGCGAGCCGCCGCCCGCGCTCACCGCCGCGGCAGGTCATGTCGATGGCGGCCTTGAGCGCGGCGAACGCCGCCTGCATCTGCGGCCCCGCCCCGCCGAGGATCGTCTTCCACGCGGTGAGCGGCCCGTACTCGATGACCGGGGCGAAGAACAGGTCGGTGCCGCCGGCGATGAGCAGCGAGAACGGCGTGCACGACAGCTCCAGCTCGACGAGCCCCGCCTCGGCCGCCCAGCCGAGCACGTTGGCCGCGTCGGGCCACGACGACAGGTGGGTGCGCAGCCGCGCCCCGATCCCGCCCTCTTCCACCCCCTCGCGGGCCGCCTCGTCGGCGCCGAGCGCCTCCATGAGCGCGTAAAGCTCCCCGAAGGTGCCGCGCAGGGGCAGGGTGCACAGCACCTGCGCCCCGGGCTTGGCCACCCGCGCCATCTCCTTGAGGAGCAGCCGCGGCTGCGCGACATCGTAAAGGCCGAGGTTCGAGATCACCAGGTCGAAGGCCGCCTCGTCGTACGGCAGCCGCGGCTCCGAGGGGTCGGTCTTGAAGAAGATCCGGCGGCTCGCCTGCGCGCCCGCCTTGTGGCGCGCGACCTCGAGCAGCGCCGACGAGGAGTCGACCGCGAACACCCGCGACTCGGGGTAGCGCCGCAGGAGCTCGAGCGCCGGGTAGCCGGTGTGGCACATCACGTCAAGCACCGTCGCCTTGCCGAGCGGCGCCACCTGCTGCAGGAGCAGGCGCCCGAACGGCTGCGTCCACACCGGCGCGATGTCCCGCTCGTAGAGCGGGGCCAGTCGGGGGTCGCGGCGGAACCGGTTCGACGGGGGTGGCGGCGGGGGCGGCGCGGGCCTTGAAGCGAGTCCGGTGGGGGATGGCAGCATGGCGGGGGCCATCATATCCAGCGAGCACAGCTTATGCCATGATGACTGGAGGCTAAAAGGCCCATCACGTGCGCGCCGCTCCCCCCACCCGCAGCCGTGCTGGCTGCCTCGTTGCCTGCTGGCTGCTGGCGAGCCTCGCGCCGCTCGGACGACCCGCGCCTGCCGCGGCGGCGCGGCCAGGGCTGGCTGCCCCGGACCGGGATCGGACCCGCGGGCCGACCTTGACCCCGGGGCGGGCGGTCGGTCCGCGCAAGACCTCCAGCCCAGGCGGTCCCGGCGGTCTCGGCGGCGCCGCGGTCACCGCGCCCGGCGGACCGCTGTTTCCGGTCAGCAAGCCGCGCGGCAAGCGCCCCCTCCCCAGCGGACCGCTGCAGCTGCAGGCGTTCGCCAACCAGGCAAGCCAGCTCGGGCCGGCCGTCGTGAGCGTGCTCTCCTATCACCTGAGCGAAGAGCAGGGCCAGCCGCGCCGCTCGCGCGAGCAGGGCAGCGGCGTCATCGTCAACCCCCAGGGCTTTATCCTCACCAACAACCACGTCGTCGAGCACGCCGCCGAGCTGCGGGTCCGCCTGCAGGACGAGCGCGAGCTGCCGGCGCGGCTCATCGGCCGTGACGAGCGCACCGATGTCGCGCTGCTCAAGATCGACGCCGGCCCGGCCGCGCTGCCGTGGGCGCCGCTCGGCGACTCCGAAGAGGTGCGCATCGGCGAGTGGGTGATGGCGATCGGCAACCCGTTCGGGCTCGATCACTCGGTGACCCTGGGCATCGTCTCGGCCAAGGGCCGGCGCGAGGTGCACCCGGGCAACGCCCAGGGCTTCTTCGACTTCCTGCAGACCGACGCCTCGATAAACCCCGGCAACTCCGGCGGCCCGCTGTTCAGCACGCGCGGCGAGGTCATCGGCATCAACACGGCGATCAACGTGGTCGGCAGCGGCATCGGCTTCGCGATCCCCAGCAACATCGCCCGCGCCGTCGGCGAGCAGCTGTACCAGCGCGGGCGGGTGCTGCGCAGCTGGCTGGGCGTGTACCCGCAGGCGGTGAGCGAGACCCTGCGCCGCTCGCTGCAGCTCCCCGATCGCCGCGGCGCCCTGCTGGCGGAGATCTACGAGGGCTCGCCGGCCGCCCAGGCGGGCCTGCAGATCGGCGACGTGATCGTCGAGTTCGACGGCAAGCCGATCCAGCGCGCCGACGACCTGATGTGGCTCCTCGGCCTCAACGAGCGGCGCACCGCCGGGCTGCGCCTCTACCGCGCCGGCAGCCTGCTCACGGTGCCGATCCAGTTTCCCCAGCCCGAGCCGGTGGCCCCCCAGCCGCCGCCGCGGACCCGCGCCGAGCCGACGGCGCTGGGGATCGTGGTCAGCGAGCTGACCGCCACCCTGGCCCAGCGGCTCGGCTACGACGAGAGCCACGGCCTGATCATCATGGCGGTCGAGCCCGGTAGCCCGGCGATGGACGCCAGCGTCGAGCGCGGCGACATCATCCTGCGCGTCGGCGACCGGCGCGTGCGCACCCTGGAGGAGTACGCGCGGGCGATGCGGCAGATCGAAAAGGGTCAGCTGATTCGCCTGCTCCTCCGACGGGAGGAGCGCAAACAGTGGCACAACTTGCTGGTCGCGTTCCCGCGGCGCTAGCGCCGGCGGCCTCCTACAGATCGGACGGCGGGAGCGCCAGGTCCGGCGGCGGCGGCATTGCCAGATCCGGCGGCGGCACCTCGAACAGATCCGGCAGCTCGGCCAGATCCGGCGCCTCGGCCAGGTCGGGCGGCGGCGTCGCCATATCCATCGCCGGTGTCGCCATATCGGGCCGCGGGGCGCCCAGGTCGACATCCACGGTGCCCGGGAGCGGCGGGTACAGTGTCACCTTGCGCTGCAGGTGCTGGCCGTTGCGCAGGTCGAGCGCGAACTCGGGCGAGACGCCGGCAAGCTGACCGCTCAGCATGGCGCGGACGCTGAGCGTCGCCGGCCCATCGGGCCACAGCACCGCGACCTTGAACGGCAGGTCCTGCGGGCTGTCGAGCGTCATCATCGGCAGCACCGGCTGGACCTTGCGCATGAGCAGCACCTGCAGCTGATCGGCGCGCGTCACCCCATCGGAGCCGTAGAGGGTGAGCGACAGACAGGTCTCGCTGTGGCCCTTGCAGGCGTCGTTGTCGGCGCAGCCCGTCGCCGTCAGCGCCGCCGCCAGCGCCACCGCGCCGAAGAGCCGCGTCCGCCCAAGGCCCGAGCGAGCGCCCGCACCACCGGCCGGCGAACGCAAGCAAGCGTCCGCACCGCGGGACGGCGAGCGCAGGCAAGCATCTGCACCGCGGGACGGCGAACGCAGGCAAGCATCTGCACCGCGGGCCGGCGAACTCGAGCGAGCACCCGCACTACCGGGCCGCGAACTCAGGCAAGCGGCTGCAGTCGGCGTCGTCCGGGCCGCTCTCGGTCTGCGCGGGAGCCCAGGTCGCTCCGCTCTCATAGGCTAAACCCGCTGACGCTGACCAGCGCCGCCGGGCGCGCGTTGATCGGGCCGCCGGGCCAGGAGGCGACGTTGGGGAACTCTTCGCTGCTGGTAGAGTGATTGCGCGTGCCCAGGCCCACCCCCAGCCCGACGCCGAGCACCGCGACCGCGCCGATCCCGGTCCAGAACCACCACTTCTTGTAGATGTCGCGGGCGTGAAACTCCGAGCCGGCCGCCGGGGTCGGCGCCGCCGCGGCCACGGCGGGCTTGCCGGCGCCCTCGGTGCGGCTGGCCGGCTCACCGGGAGAGTCGCCGCCGGCCGGCTCGTTCTGCGACTGCGGCTCCAGGAAGCGCGAGCGGGTGCCCGGCTCCAGCTTGACCGAGCGGCGCTCGCCGGGCCGGACCTCGAGCAGGACACGGGCCCCGCTGGAGGGATCGGTGGGCGCCGGCATCATCACGATCTCGTGCTTGCCGGGCAAAAGGCGCAGCGGCGTGTCGATCGGGGTGACACCCACCGGCCGCCCGTCGATCTTCACCTGCGCGTTCTGGCGCGACGCATCCAGCGTCACCAGCGCCGCCACCTGATCCAGCATCACCGCGAACTTGGCCCCGATCTCCTTGCGCTTGGCGTCGGGCACCGCCGGAGCGTCCTTGAGGAAGCGGCCGAGCGCGTCGAGCGCATCGAGCGGCCGCTCCGCCTCGGCATAGGCCAGCCCGAGCGGCAGCAGGAAGCGCGGGTTGTGGCTGAGGTTGTAGGCCTTGCCGAGCTCGGTAATCGCCCCGGCGGCGTCGTGCTGGGCGAGCAGCCGCTCCCCCTCCTTGCCGGCCCGCTCGGACTCGCCGCGGGCGGCGGCGTCGGAGTCGCGCGGGGCCTTGCTCTGCGCCGCTGCCGGGGCGGCGGACAGCGACACGACCAGGGCCAAAGAAGTTGCCAGAGAACCGGCCAACGAACCTGCCAGGACAGAACCAGACGCGGGGCGCTTCATGCAGCCTTTTTGGCACGCGCCCGGGCCCAACGTAAAGCGAGAAATGTATGCTCGGGTAGGTGGCTCAGCCCCGTCAGCGGCCGGGCGAGCGCGGTGGGCGGACGCGGCGCCTTGGCGCTAGTCCCACACGCGGTTTATCGGCGCGACCTTCTCGCCCGCGGTGACCTTGATCTTTATGACCTCGCGCTTGCCCTTGTTGGCGTTCTCGAGGATGAGGGTGTGGTTGCCGGAGCTCAGCGCGTAGTCGCGCATCGGCGTCTGCTGGATCTTCTTGCCGTCGACGTACACGATGGCCCACGGCCGGACGGTGATGGTGACCGTGCCCTTGGGCTTCTTCTCGGCCTTGGGCTTCTTCTTGCTGTGCTTGTCGTCGCCGTCCTCGTCGCCGTCCTTGTCGGCATCCTTGGCCGCTTTATCGCCCTTGTCGGACTTGTCACCCTTGTCGGACTTGTCGCCCTTGTCGGACTTGTCGCCCTTATCGGACTTGTCGGACTTGTCGCCCTTATCGGACTTGTCGCCCTTATCGGCTTTGTCGCCCTTATCGGCTTTGTCGCCCTTATCGCCCCTGTCGGCGCTATCGGGTTTGTCGGGCTTGCCGGCCGGCTCGTCGTCGGGGGTCTTGATGCCCTGGCGCGGGTCGAACAGGGTCGGGTCGACCAGCTTGGCCTGCTTCTCGCCGGGCTTGAGGAGCTTGACGCGCAGCGGCGGGCGGGCGTCCTTGCTGAACAGGAGCCGGCTCTCGTACGGCTCGTACCCGGCCAGGGTGATGCGCACGCCAGCGGTCTTGCCGATCTCGCCCTTGACCTCGAACTCGCTCGGTCCCCGCTTGTCGACGCTCAGCCCCTCGACCTGGACCTCGGCCCCGGGCTGCTCGACGAGGATCGTCACCTTGCGCGTGGCGGCGAGGAAGCTCGGCGCAGCGCTGACGCCGTGCGCCGGCGGCCAGATGCGGTTGGCGATGGCGGCAGTGATCAGCGACACGACGACCATCAGCAGCGGCCCGATGACCCAGCGGACCGTCGGCGGCATCCCGGCCGACGGGGCGCTCAGGGGAAACACCATGCCGGCCGGTCGCAGCTGGACCGGCGGTCCCGCCGAAGGCCGCATCGGACCCGGAGGCAGGGTCGACTGCAGCCCCTGCGGCGACGCGAGGGCCGGCGCCGGCATCGAGTAGACGGTGGCGGCCTGGGCGCCCTGGCTCATCGGACCGGCGCTGGGGCCCGGCGCCGGGAGGGTCGGTGGCGCGGCGACG
>DAOMZC010000462.1:0-5609 GCA_035437965.1 Pseudomonadota bacterium | reverse complement strand
CTGGCCACGCGTATTTTTGCCGACGATCCCAACCCGTTCACACCGACCTGCGGCCCGCTGCCGGACGCCATCTGCTGGCCGTCGGACCACGAGGGCAACCAGGCGGATATCAATTGCCTGTGAACCGGCCCTGGCGCACCGGCCACAGTTCGTAGCGGGTCTCAGTCATCTCCGCCTGCCACACGTCGAAGTGGCCGCTGTCCAGGTCCGCATACACCCGCCGGATCGCGTCGTTGACCTGCGGATAGGCGACCTCGTCCCAGGGACACTCCTGACGCGCTAAAAACCGGCAGTCCAGGGATTCCACACCGGGCAGGCAGTCGGGCGTCTCCACCGCAGCCCGGAAGCCCATGTACACCTGGTTGATGAACGTGATGCTGCCGGTCATATACAGGTGCAGGCGCTCGGGCGGCAGCTGCACAAGACCGGCTTTGCCGAGACCGAGCTGCGGCTCGTGCGCGATCGCGGGGCGCAGCCGCCCAAGCAGTTCCTCGGGCACCTGTCGGCGCTGCTTCTGTGCGATGAGAACGGCCAGGCGGCCGGGGCGGTGTGGCGGATCCACGACCAGACCGAGCGGCGGCGCGACGACGCCGAGCGGCAGAAGCTGCGCCTGCGCCTGCTGCAGAGCGAGCGCCTGTCGGCCCTGGGCGAGATGGCGGCGCGCATCGCCCACGAGGTGCGCAACCCCCTGGTCTCGATCGGCGGCGCTGCCCAGGTCATCGCCGAGGAGCTGCCCGAGTCGAGCCCGGTGCGCGCCGAGGCGCTGGCGATCGGCAGCGAGGTCCAGCGCCTCGATCACATCCTGCACAGCGTGCTGCGCTTCGCCCGCCCGAGCCACGCCACCGCGAGGCGCACCGACGTGGTGACCGTGCTGCGCCAGGTGCTCGAGCTGATGCGCCCCAAGGCGAGCGGGCTGACCCTCGTCTTGAGCGTGCCCGAGCCGCTGCCGCCCGGCGGGGTCGGGGCGCTCATCGACGGCGATCAGCTCAAGCAGGTGCTGTGGAACGTGCTCCTCAACGCCTGCGAGGCGTCGCGGCCCGGCAGCGACGAGCTGTCGCTGGTCGAGTGCGTGGTGCGCGAGCGCCGGCCGCAGGGCGACGGCCAGCGCCCGGTGCTCATCACCATCGCCGACGGCGGCCCGGGCATCCTGCCGGCGGTCCGGCGGCGGGTCTTCGATCCGTTCTTCTCGACCAAGGCGCGCGGCACCGGCCTCGGCCTGGCGATCTCCAAGCAGATCATCGACGAGGCCGGCGGCCGCATCCGCCTGCTCAACCGCCCGCGCGGCGGCACCCGCGTCGTCATCGAGCTCCCCCAGGGCCGCTGAGCCGACGGCACCTATGTCGTTATCGGGCTCCAGCAGGGCCGCTGAGCCGATGGAGCGGGGCCGGGCGCGGCTAGCGCGCCTCGCTGCGGGTTGCGAAGGCCAGCTCGTGCAGGCGGGCGATCGGCAGGTGGGCCTGCGCCGCGGCCTGCAGGTCGGCCAGGCTGGCGCTCGGGACGAACGGCAGCGGGCCGAGGACCTCGACGTGGCCGTGGGCGCGCAGGAGGGCGGGGTTGTCGGCGTCCTCGGGACCGCGGGCCGCATCGGTGCGGTTGAGCACTACGCCGACCACCGGCAGGCCGCGGCGCCGGCACTCGGCGAGCGAGAGCAGGGTGTGGTTGAGCATGCCGAGCCGGGTCCGCGCCACCAGCAGCACCCGCGCCTCCAGCTCGCTGGCCAGGTCGGCCATGGTGTAGCCGGGGGCGATCGGCACCAGCAGGCCGCCGGCCCCTTCGACGAGGACATGCTCGCTGGCGGTGGCGCGGCAGGCGCTGCGGCAGGCGGCGACGAGCTCGGCCGGATCGATGGCGGTCCCGGTGGCCCGCGCCGCGGCCTCGGGGGCCAGCGGCAGGGCATAGCGCAAAAGGCACGTGCCGGCAAAGTCGCTGCCGGCCGCCGCGGCCAGCTGCACGGCGTCGGCGGGGAGCAGGGCCTCGCCGCAGCCGGTCTCGATCGGCTTGAGCGGCAGCACGCGCAGGTCGCGCGCCCGCCAGGCGGCGAGCAGGGAGCGCGCCACCGTGGTCTTGCCGACGCCGGTGTCGGTCCCGGTGATGAACAGGAAGCGCGGCTTGCTCACAAGCGCACCGGCGCCGGCGGCGCGGCGGCCGGCCGGGGGGGAGTCGCCGCCTCGGCTTCACACTCGGCGCAGACCTCATCAACGGCGCGCCGGGTGGCGCGGACCAGCGTCGCCAGCTCCGCCTCGGTGATGCACAGCGGCGGCATCAGCACCACCACGTCGCCGAGCGGGCGCAGGATGACCCCGTAGTCGCGCACCCGCTCGCACACCCGCGCCCCGATGAGGAGCTCCGCCGGGTAGGAGCGGGCCGGCGTCGCGCCGAGCTCGATGCCGACCATCAGGCCGCGCTGACGGACCTGCCGCACGTGGCGGTGGGCGCCCAGCTGCTCGGCGAGGAGCCGGGTCAGCACGGCGATCTTTTCGGGCAGCTGCTGCACCGTCTTTTCGCGGGCAAAGATCTCCAGGCTGGCGAGCGCCGCGGCGCAGGCCAGGGGATTGCCGGTGTAGGTGTGGCCGTGGAAAAACGCCCGCTGGGCGCTGCGCGGGCCGAGGAAGCGCGCGTAGACCGCCTCGGTGGTGAGGGTGGCGGCGAGCGGCAGGTAGCCCCCGGTCAGCCCCTTGGCGAGGCACAGGAAGTCCGGGCTCACCCCCTCCTGCTCGCAGGCGAACAGGGTCCCGGTGCGGCCGAAGCCGGTGGCCACCTCGTCGGCGATGAGCAGCACGCCGTGCTCGTCGCACAGCTGCCGGGCGCGGGCGAGAAACCCCGCCGGCTGGACCAGCATCCCGGCGGCGCCCTGGATGAGCGGCTCGACGACGAACGCGCACAGCTCGCGGCCGTGGGCGGCAAAAGCGGCTTCCAGGGCGGCGATGGTCGGCGCGGTGCGCAGCGTGTGAAACAGCAGCGGCGAGAAGATCTTGTGGAACAGATCGATCCCGCCTACCGAGACCGCGCCCAGCGTGTCGCCGTGGTAGGCGTCGGTCAGCGCCAGGAAGCGATGCCGCGTCGGCGCCGGCGGCGCGTCGGTGGGGCGCGGCGCGGTCGCCGCCAGCGGCGCCTGGTGGTACTGGTACGCCATCTTCAGCGCCACCTCGACGGCGGTGCTGCCCGAGTCGGAGTAGAACACGTGCGCAAGGCCCGGCGGGGCCAGCCCGATGAGCTGCTCGGCCAGCTCGATCGACGGCGGGTGCGACAGCCCGAGCAGCGTCGAGTGGGCGAGCCGCCCGAGCTGGGCGCTCACCGCGCCGTCGATCTCGGGCCGGCGGTGGCCGTGGACGTTGGCCCACAGCGACGACACCCCATCAAGATACCGGCGTCCGTCTTCGGCGACGAGGTAGGCGCCTTCGGCCGCGGTGATGACGAGCGGCTCGAAGTGCGCCATCTGAGTAAACGGGTGCCAGACATAGCGGCGGTCGCGCTCGGCGTAGCTCGCGGCGGCCCCAAAGGCGACGGAGGTGACAGTCTCGGCGGAGGAACTGGCTGACATACGGCGGCGGTCCTTGTCCTTGGCTTTTTCTTTGTCGCGGCCCACGAACTTGCGGGCGGAGACCTACATGCGGGCTCGGGCACGCACTGTCAGCACACTTTGCCGGTGCAGACAAGTCCGCGGCCGACCGGTGAAGGGTCGACCGCCGCGCCGAGCGCCCCCCTGGCCGGTCGCTCCCAGCGACGGCAGCTCGGCGGCGGCACAACGGTTTTGCCGCTGCGCCGATATCTTGATTGAAGTAAACTGGCTACAAGGCGAAGAGTCGATGGCGAAGCAAGACGACCCCCAGCATGGCGACACGAGCCGCAGTCCTGCTCAATCGGAGGAGCCGCAGTTTCGTCTCGATCATGAGATCACGCGCAAGTACGACCCCGGCGCGCTCTCCAAGCTCATCATGCGCGACGCCGGCCGCGGCGAGGCGCTGGACCTCCACACCCGGGCACAGATGGAGCGGCGCCTCGGCGGCAACTTCAGCGGCGTCCGCGTCATCCGCGGCCCGCTCGCCGAGGAGGTGACGGCGCGCTACCGCGCCGACGCGGTCACCGTCGGCGGCACCGAGCTCGTGCTGGTCCGCGAGGGCTGGCGCAGCAACTTCCAGACTGCCGACGGCCAGGCGCTGCTCGCCCACGAGCTGACGCACGTGCAGCAGCAGCAGCGCGGCCTGCACTTCGCCCACAGCCCGGGCGGCCACGACGAGGCCCACAGCCACCTCGAAGACGAGGCCGAGCTGATGGAGCACCTGACCCGCGCCGACCACCAGGGTCAGTCGCTGGCCCGCGAGGCCGAGCAGCGGCGCTCGATGGCCCACGACAACACCTGGGACGAGGTGCGCAAGCGGGTCAAGCAGATGAAAGAGAAGAAGGAAAAAGACGGTGACGAGCGCGGCAACCCCAACGCCCAGGGCGACTCGGGGTTTGCTCAGTAAGGGGCCTTCATGGCGGAAGTGGTCGAGAGCAAAGAGCAGGTCCTGATCCGCTACCGCGATCGCGAGCTGCGCGGCTGTACGCTCAAAAACATGCGGCTCCACGACATCCCGCTCGTCGGGGCCGATCTGACCGATGTGAAGTTCGAGCAGTGCGATCTCAACGGCGCCAACCTGACCGGCGCGACGCTCGTGCGCACCGCGTTCGAGCGCATCGACCTGCGGCGCGCCCAGCTCGACAGCGCGACCCTCAACCGCGCCACGTTCACCGACTGCAACCTCACCGAGACGAGCTTCAGCCGGGCGCTGCTCGACAAGGTCGAGTTCGTGCGCTGCGACATGGACAACGCGATCTTCGACCGCGCCTACCTGGGCGGGTGCACCCTGAACCCCAACCGCGCCTACGGGCTGAAGCTGCGCGGGGCGACGCTCATCCGCTGCAAGGTCGAGGTCGAGCGCGGCGCCGCCGAGCTGACGCGCGCCCAGCTCGGCGCGGCGATGGTCGTGGAGTGCAACTTCGGCGGCGCGTGCCTGGTGCGTACCGATCTGCGCCAGGCGGTGCTCCTCAAGTGCAACCTCCACTCGGCGCAGCTGCGCGACGCCCAGGTCGAGCAGGCGACCCTTGTGGGCTGTGAGACCCTGGGCGCCGAGCTGCCCTTCGCCCTGCTCGGCGGCTCGGCCGCTTCGCTGCCGCGCGGGTAGCCGCGGGCGGCCCTGACCGACAGGAACCTTCGTCCGGAACCGGCTTTTAGCTTTTAGCTTTTAAAGGATGACCATGAGCGATCGTCACGACCTGCGCCGCCAGACCCGCGAGATCCGGGAGGCGCTCAGCCGCTTCGAGCCGGAGCAGCTGGTCGATATCCTGACCCATATCTTCCGCCAGTATGTGATGGACGGCGCCGCGGCCCCAGCTTCGTCGGTGACGCTGCAAGACGAGCTGCAGGGGCTGTCGTTTGCGCAGCTCATCGAGCGGCTGCAGCTGCGCCTGGACCTGCCCGAGCTGCGCCTGCTCGAGGTCGCGGGGGGGCGCGTCCCGTGCCGGGTCGAAGGGTGGCTGGTGCCGCTGGTTGTCCCCGACGCGCGCGCCCCCGAGCCGCTGCCGGCGATGCGCGGGCTCTTCGGAATGCCGACCCTGATCCAGAACGT
>DAOMZC010000461.1:0-5617 GCA_035437965.1 Pseudomonadota bacterium | reverse complement strand
AAAGATTGAATGAACAGAAGATTGGAATAGAGAAAGGAAGGGGAAAAAGGTAAGAAAAAATAGTTATTTTTTTTTAAGGAGAGGGAGAAAAGGGAGAGAGAAAATAGTTAAGTAAAAGAAGATGTTAAGATGTGTGAAGATGAGAAAAAAAGAGGGGGGGGGAGGGGGGGAGGGGGGGGGGGGAGGGGGGGGAGGGGGGGGGGGGGGGGGGGAAGGGGGGGGGGGGGGGAAGGGGGGGGCGATCGCCCAGGGGGGGGCGTCGCGGGGGCTCGCCCCAGCGGGCTCCCCGGCGGCGCTGCAGGCGCAGGAGCTGACCCTGCGCCAGCAAGAGAGCCAGCTGCTCCATCGCAAGGTCGAGCTCGCAGGACTGCGCAGGCTCGACGGCGCCAAGGTGGTCGCCGAGACGCCGGTCGCGCGCGTGCTCATCGTCCACCTGTGGGCGGTCGAGTGCCGCCCGTGCATCGAGGAGTTCCCGGTGCTGCGCCCGATCCTCGACTCGCTGCGCCCGCTCACCCAGGTCAAGGCGGTGCTGGTCAGCGAGACCGCCGACCTGGTCAAGCTGCAGGGGTTTCTGCGCGATAACCGCGCGCTGCTGCCGAATCTGCCGCAGTACCAGAGCGGCGATGACCGGCTGCGCGCCAGCTTGCAGAACAGCGCCCAGCCGACCACCCTGCTCCTCGACGAGCGGGGCATTGTCCGGCAGGCGTTCCTGGGCAGCATCAGGCACCGCCGCAGCGAGCTTGCCGACGCGGTCCGCCGCCTGCTCAAGTCGATGTAGGCGCCGCCGCGGCCTGCCGCGAGCCGGGGCGATCGGGCGCCCGAGCCTTGACCGCCTGAGGCCAGCTGCCGGTCGGCGCGGCGGATGCCCGCGGCGGCGGGCGGCTAAACCACGCCCAGAATGAAATACGAACCGGAGCAGATCCTGTTACCTGCGGCGCCCCGGCTCTCGCGTGCGTTCGCGCGTCGGGGCCCCGCCTCCGGCGTCACTTACTCCTAAAGTGCAAATTACCGGTTTCAACTTCAACTGGGAGCGCGTTTTAAATTAGCGCTGCCGATCGGACGGTGGAGCGCCGATGTCATCGGGGCTATCCCAATCGGTGAGCTCGGCCGCCTCGGCCGCGGACAGGCTGAGCTCGCGCACCTGCAGCCGCCGCAGCAGCCCCTGAAACGAGCGCTCGCCGGCCTGCAGCGCCGCGTTCAGCGTCGGCAGTACGGTCGCCTCATAGCGGGCGCATAGCGGCTCCCAGCGATCCTGCCGGCGCGCCGCAACGACGTCGCCGGGACCGTCGGCTGCGACCGGCGCCGCCTCGACGAGTCGCCGCAACAGCTCCGGGGAGACATACGGCAGGTCGCACGCCAGGGCCAGGACCGGCCCCGGGTCCGCCGCCATCAGCAGCGCCCGCAGCCCGCCGAGCGGCCCGATCCCCGGCGGATCGTCGGTGAGCATCGGCAGCCCGAGCCCGGCGTAGGCCGGCGCGCGGCCCACCAGCAAGCAGCGCAGCCCGAGCGACTCGGCGTGCCGGCGCAGCCGCAGCACCAGCGGCTCACCGCTGTCCGGAGCCGGCAAGAGCCCCTTGGCGGCGCCGCCCATCCGCCGCGCCTGACCGCCGACAAACAGTCCGCACACAAGGCCCTTCATGCGCCCATCATATCTATCCCCGCACAAGGCCGTGTGATATGGCTTGCTCATGAAGCCCCTTTGTTTGCCCAGGGTCCGCGCGCTCGCCGCGTGCTCAGTGAGCCTCCTTTTTGCCTGCAGCGACGGCGAACCGCCGCCGGTCGAGACGCCGACTCCGGTGATGGATCTCGCCGTGGCCCCCGCGCTGCACGCGCTCAACGCCAAGGTGGTCTTCATGGACGACGGAATGGGCGTGCCGTTTTTCACCCAGAACGGCTCCCGGGTCCACGTCCCGAGCGCCGACATCGTCGGCAAGAACGTCTTCTACGCGACGGTGGCCGGCGGCAAGTCGATCGCCAACGCCAAGCCGATCGAGGCCGGTCAGGGCGTCGTCGCGGCCGACCTGAGCGCCACCATCACCACCGGCCCCAACTACCCCGACGGACCCTTCGAGTTCGCGGTGTTCGTCTCGGTCACCGGCGGCGATCTGGCCAAGGGTCCGCAGCCCGGCGATCTCGCCGCGTTCGACCTGAGCAAGCCCCCCACCGGCGAGCCCCCGGTCACCGGCGTCTCGGTCCGCTTCCGGATCAAGGGCGCCGACGCCGTGGTCAACCTCGACAACCGCAACTTCATCCGGTTCTGATGCGCCGGCTCGGACTCTCTCTAATCGCCGGCGCCTCCTTCCTGTTTGCGGGGGCCTGCGGTGAGCCGCCGCCGGTGCCGCCGCCCGCCGGGCTGCGCGCCCCCGAGCTGCCGCCGGTGCCGCCGCTGCCCGAGTGGCCGGACGACCCGCCGACACCGGCCAAGGTCGCGCTCGGGACGACCCTGTTCTTCGACGTGCGGCTCTCGGGCAGCGGGCACTCCTCTTGCGACTCCTGCCACGGGCGCCTCACCAGCTTTCAGGATAACCTGGTCACCGCGATCCCGGATCGCTCCTATCCCAAGGATCGACCGGCGCTGGGCCGCAACACCCTGGCATTCCTTAACATCGTGTACGCGCCGGTGTTCCGCTGGGATGGCTCGCACACGGATCTGGTGGACGTGATGGCCTTCCCGTTCAGCGAGGCCAACATGGACCTCGGCATCGACGTGCCGGCGGCCCAGGTGAAGCTGCGGCAGCGCCTGACCACCGATCTGCCCGGCTACGTCGCCGCATTCCAGGGAGCCTACGGCGTGGATCTGCGCGCGCTCGATGAAAAGGGGGTCTGGCGGATGGCCGGGCGGGCGCTTGCCGCCTTCGTGCGCCAGGCGGTGTCGACGAACTCTCCGTTTGACCGCTGGAACGCCGGCGATGACAGCGCGATGAGCGCCTCGGCGGTGCGCGGCCTCGCGGTGTTCCGCGGCAAGGGCCGCTGCCTCGGCTGCCACAGCGGGCCATTTTTCACCGACTTCGGGTTCCACAACCTCAGCACCTCGCCCCCGGGTCCCGGCGGGATGCGGGCCGATGAGGGGCGCTTCCTAGTAACCGGCAAAGAGGCGGACCGCGGCAAGTTCCTCACCCCGACCCTGCGCGGCGTGTACGACAGCTCGCCCTACTTCCACGATGGCAGCAACTTCGGTCTGGGCGGCGTACTGAAGCACCTGAGCAGCCCCGCGGTGACCCGCGATCCGAACCATGACCCGGCGTTCGATCAGCCGATCACGCTCCTGGAAGGCGACATCGACGATCTAATCGACTTCCTCGAGGCGCTGCGCGGCTCCGAGGACAGTACCCGCATCACCCCGCCGCCGAGCTACCCGTAACCTCCGGCGCCGCCGGGATCTGCTTGCCGCGCAGCCGCGCCCAGGCGCGCGCCACCCGCTCCATCGTGATGTAGACGACCGGCGTCGTAAACAGAGTAAGCAGCTGCGAGAACATCAGCCCGCCGACGATCGCAATACCGAGCGGCCGGCGCAGCTCGGCGCCCACGCCGCGCCCGAGCGCCAGCGGCAGCCCGCCGAGGAGCGCCGCCATCGTCGTCATCATGATCGGCCGGAACCGCAGCAGCGCCGCGTTGTAGATGGCCTCCCGGGGGCTGATTCCCTTGTCGCGCTCCTCTTCCAGAGCAAAGTCGATCATCATGATCGCGTTCTTTTTGACGATGCCGATAAGCAGGATGATGCCGATGAGGGCGATGATGCTGAAGTCGGTCCGGCAGACGAGCAGGGCCAACAGGGCGCCGACGCCCGCCGACGGCAGCGTTGACAGGATCGTGATCGGGTGGATGTAGCTCTCGTATAAGATGCCGAGCACGATGTACACGGTCAGTAGCGCCGCCAGGATAAGAAGAGGCTCGCTCTCCAGCGACGCCTTGAACGCCTGCGCCGTGCCTTGAAAATCGGCGCGCACGGATGGCGGCAGCCCGAGCTCGAGCTCGGCGCGGCGGATGGCATCCACCGCCTGTCCCAAAGAGACCGCCGGAGCGGTGTTGAACGACAGCGTCACCGCCGGAAACTGCCCCTGATGGTTCACCGACAGCGAGGTGCGCACGGTCTTCACCCGCGAGAGCGCCGACAGCGGCACGAGACCTCCGTCCTGCGACCGGACATACAGGTGCGACAGCGCGTCCGGGCCGCGCTGCAGCGCCGGCGGGACCTCCAGCACCACGCGGTACTGATTGAGCTGGGTGTACCAGGTCGCGACCTGCCGCTGCCCGAACGCATCATAGAGGACATCGTCGATCGCCTGCGGCTGGATTCCCAGGCGCGCCGCGGTGTCGCGATCGATCTGCACCTGCAGCTGCAGCCCGGTCGTCTGCTGATCGGTCGCCACGTCGCGCAGCTGCGGCAGCCCGCGCAGCTTCTCGAAGAGCCGCGGGGCCCAGGTATTGAGCTCGGTGAGATCGACAGCCTGCACCGTGTACTGGTACTGCGTGCGGGTGAAGCGGCCGCCGATATTCACGTCCTGGCGCGCCTGCAGGAACAGCCGGATGCCCTCGACGCGCGCTAGCTTGGGGCGCAGCCGGGTTATGACCTCGTCGGCGCTCGACTTGCGCTGCGGCCGCGGCTTGAGCTCGATGAACGCCGACCCGGTGTTGCCCGCCGAGCCGCCCATGCCGCCGATGAACGAGAACATATGAGCGACATCGGGATCGGCCAGCACCACATCGTTTACCCGCTTCTGCCGATCGCGCATCGCCGCGAACGAGATGTCCTGCGGCGCGTCCGAGATACCGACCAGCATCCCGGTGTCCTGCTGCGGAAACAGTCCCTTGGGAATGAACACGAACAGGCTGACGCTGAGAGCCACCGTGCCGGCGGTCACCAGCAGCATCAGCAGCTGATGGCGCAGCACCCAGCGCAGCCCGCGCGCATACCCGGCGAGCAGCCCGTCGGCCGCCCCGGTCAGAAAGCGCGAGACGGCGCCGGGCCGCTTGCCGCGCGTCTTTCCGGGCTTTTTGCGCTCACGTAATAGGACCGCACACATCATCGGCGTCAGCGTCATCGACACCACGCCCGAGAACGCGACCGCCACGCTCAGCGTCACCGCGAACTCGCGGAACAGGCGGCCGACGATGCCCTCCATGAGCAGGATGGGAATGAACACCGCCAGGAGCGACACGGTGATCGACAAGATGGTAAAGCCGATCTGCCGCGCACCGACCAGCGCCGCCTGCAGCGGCTTCATTCCCTTTTCTATGTAGCGCGCCACGTTCTCGGTGACCACGATCGCGTCGTCGACGACGAAGCCGGTCGAGATGGTCAGCGCCATCAGCGACAGGTTGTTCAACGAGTACCCGAGCAGGTACATCACGCCGAACGTGCCCACGAGCGAGAGCGGCACCGCGACCGATGGGATGATCGTCGCGCGCACGTTTCGCAGGAACGCGAAGATCACGATGACGACGAGCACGATCGTGATGACGAGGGTGAGCTCCACGTCCTCGACCGAGGCGCGGACGGTCTCGGTTCGATCGGTGAGGATCTGCACCTCGACCGATTGCGGGAGCGACGCTTCGAGCTGCGGAAGTAGCTGTTTTACCCGGTCCGCGACCTGAATGACGTTCGCGCCGGGCTGCC
>DAOMZC010000460.1:0-5640 GCA_035437965.1 Pseudomonadota bacterium | reverse complement strand
GTCGCCACCGAGCGCCACGGCGACCGCGCCCGGCGAGCGCGGGGAGGCCGCCGCCCAGCCCCTGCCTGCCACCGCCCCGGTGAGCGCTCCAGAGCCGCCGGCCGAGGACCTCCGCAGTTGTGAGCCGTCCGCTGCCGCGGCGCAATCGGCTGACCTGGTGGCAACGGCCGCACCTGTATCGCCCAGCGCCGCGCCGCCGGACGCGCAGACGCCGCTTCCCGGAGAGACCGCGCCTGCTGCCGCCGAGCCGCGGGACGCGCAGACGTTGCTGCCCGGAGAGCTCGCGCCTGCTGCCGCCGAGCCGCCGGACGCGCAGACGTTGCTGCCCGGAGGGCCCGCGCCGACGACCCCCGAGCCGCCGGACGCTCAGAGGTTGCTGCCCGGAGGGCCCGCGCCGACGACCCCCGAGCCGCCGGACGCGCAGACGTTGCTGCCCGGAGGACCCGCGCCGACGACCCCCGAGCCGCCGGACGCGCAGACATTCCTGCCCGGGGAGCCCGCGCCTGCTGCCCCGGCGCCGCCGAACGCTGCGCAGTCACCGGATGCTCTTCCGACGGGCACCGCGCGCCCGGCGGCCGCGCCGCTCCCGCCCGGCCGCTCGTCCGTGGATGGCAGCTGGCTGCAGGCGGAGCGCGAGCGCGCGGGCCTGAGCCGCAACAGCCTGCGCCAGCTGCTGAACATTCAGTGGGCCACCTACGCCAAGATCGAGCGGCAGAAGCTCCCGGTGCCGCGGCGCTTTTGGCCCAAGCTGAAGGAGGTGGGCTTCCGCTTTCCCGGCAAGCCGGCGCCGGCCTCCGCTCCGCCCGTCGCCCCGCCGCCTCCCGCGGTGCCGAAGCTACAGGTCGGCCTGCGCGGCACCTGGCTCCGCCGTCAGCGCCAGCGCCTGGGTCTGAGCGATCGAGATCTGTGGAAGGCGCTGCGGGTCCACTGGCGCACCCTGACCGTGGTCGAGCAGCACAACCGGGTGATTCCGGCCGCGTGGCTGCCCGCTCTGGAGCGACTGGGAATGACCGCACCGAGCGGCCCGGAAGCCGCGAGCGCGCCGCGACCGCGCAGCGCCCCTGCGGTGAGTCCGCCTGCCGCCGCCCCGCCCGCCGCCGCTGCTGCACCGTCCGCGGTGGCGGCTGCGCCTGCCCAGCCGGAGGGGCCGGGGGAAGACGTGCTGTCGATGATCGTGAAGTACCGTCTGGCCCTGGGACGCCGCAGCCGGCAGTCGGCGGTCGAGATCATGGCCCTCATCGCCCACGATCTGCGCACCGCGGACCTCAGCCAGGCAATCACGCACGACCAGCTGGCAGCGGCCATGCAGAGCCTCCTTCGCTCCCGCTCTGCCGCCTGAGCCGCGCGACTCTGGCGCGCCTGGGCGGCGTCTCCGCGAGAGCTCTACAGAATCGGCGTGATCACTAAAAGAGCACCTAACAAAACCTGCTGCGGTGTCCATCCGCGGCACCTGCCGTGCTCACGGTGCTCTGAGCGCCGCCGCCGCCCGTGGCGCTCAGACTCCGCTCCCCGTTTCGTCGGCCGGATCATCTTGGGACTTTAGCGCTCCCACCGCGAGCGTGGCCAGCGCTGGCGCGCCGACGATGATCCCCCGGTCCAGGGGAAGGTGCGCGGTGTCGTAGCGCAGCGCCTGGCCGGCGGCGTCGGTCACCTGCGCGCCGGCGGCCCGCGCGATGGCCTCGGGCGCGCAGCCGTCCCACAGCTTGGGACCGGGCCCTGTGTGCAGGTACAGATCGACCTCGCCCATCGCCACGAGCAGGAACTTGAGGCCCGTGCTGCCGCACTGCCGGACTTCTTCGATTCCCAAGGCGGCGGCGGCGCGATCCACCTGCGCGTTGCGGTGCAGCCGGGACAGAACGACCCGCCGCGCCGCCGGCTGCGCCAGCTCCCGCAGCCGCAGGGGACGGCGCTCGCCGGCGGCCGTGAGCTCGTAGGCCCCGTGGCCGACCGCGCCGATGAAGGTCCGACCCCAGGCCGGAGCGACAACGACTCCCAGCACCGGCCGCCCAGCCACTGATAGCCCGACCATTACGCAGAACTCGCCGCTCTTGCGGATGAACTCCCGGGTGCCGTCGAGCGGATCGACAAACCAGCAGCGGCCGCCCCGGCTCGCCGCGCGCGCCGCGTCCTCCTCGGCCGACTCCTCGGCGCAGATGGCGTCCAGGGGGAACTCGGCGCGCAGCCGCTCGCAGATGAGCGAGTTGGCGCGCCGATCCGCTTCGGTCACCGGATCATCGCCCGCCTTCCAGCTCACCGCGCCATCACGACCATAGGCGGCGCTGACGAGGTCCGCCGCCGCGCGCGCCGCCGCAGTGGCGACGGTCAGTTCCCGGGCCGAGCTCGCGGGCTCGCTGTCACAGGCTGGGTCCACAGTCTTTCCTCACTAGGCATCGCAGCGGCGCGAAAAGGAGAGAAACTTTTGGGCGGCGCGCGAAAATTGTAATGATCTTGAGAAGATACAGGATTAGTCTGAGCTTCTAAACTTCCGAACGTGAGGGTTGCGATGCGCTCTCTAAAGTACGTGCTCCCGCTTGGGCTGGCGTTGACCGGGTCGGCGTTTTCTTGGTCTTGTAACGATGCGCGCCTTGAGACTGAGTACGACACGGACGCCGGGATCGGGGGCCCGGGCACCAAGTACGATCTGGCCGGCGCGGATCTGCGCCGCCCGCGTAACCGCGACGCCGCCTGCGCCAGCGTCAAGGCCGAGGCGACGCTGGAGAAGGGGCCGGTCGACATCATCTTCGTCATCGACAACTCCGGCTCGATGACCGATGAGATCCAGGCGGTACAGCAGAACATCAACAAGAACTTCGCCGACATCATCGGCAAGAGCGGCCTTGACTACCGCGTGATCATGGTGACGAGCCACGGCGACGCCGCGACGCGGCAGTCGGTGTGCATCAGCGCGCCGCTCAGCGGGGTCGCCAGCTGCACCCCGGCCCCCCCGCGGCCGATCAACACCGCGCGCTTCTTCCACTACAGCATCGAGGTCGAGAGCACCGACAGCTTCACCCGGCTGCTCAACAGCTACAACGGCACCGAGAAGGACCAGTTCGGCCTCGCCCCGATGGGCTGGTCGCAGTGGCTGCGCACCGACGCGTTCAAGGTCTTCATCGAGATCACCGATGACAACTCGGACACCACCGAGACCAACTTTGAGTCGAACCTGCTGGCCAAGACGCCCAAGCACTTCGGCACCGCCGGCAAGCGGAACTACGTCTGGCACACCATCGGCGGCTTGAAAGAGAACTCGCCGCCCTCCAAGGCGTGGGGGCCTGCCGATCCGATCCAGACGCAGAAGTGCAGCAACGGCGGCGGCGCGGTCAACGCGAGCCCGGTGTACCAGCGGCTCAGCATCGCCACCGGCGGGCTGCGGTTCCCGATCTGCGAGCACAGCAGCTTCGACGCGGTGTTCACCAACGTCGCCATGGGCGTCATCGCCGGCGCCAAGGTCGCCTGCGACTTCCCGCTGCCGATGGCGCCGCCGCCCGAGAAGCTCGACCCGGACTCGGTGATCCTGGAGTACACGCCCATGGGTACCGGCACCGTGCAGACGTTCCGGCAGGTCAAGGGCGCCGCGGAGTGCGCCGCCGACGCGTTCTACGTATCGGGTGACCGCATCTACATCTGCCCGATGGCCTGCGGCCTCATTCAGGGCGACACCAAGGCCAAGGTCGACGTCTCGTTCGACTGCCTGAACGTCATCGGCTGAAGGCCCGCGCGCGGCCGGCGGGGGGCCGGCTAGCGCGGGGCAGGCGCCTCGACGAGGAGCCGGGCCACGCTGAGGTCGAGCTGGCTGCGCAGCACGCGCACCAGGCTGTCAAACTCTGCCGGCGACAGTCGCAGGCGCTCTTGCAGGAGGCGCCGCGTCTCGGTAAAGACCGCCTCGCGGGCGCTGTGCAGCCAGCGCGCCGCGGTGGCGCGGTGGATCTGAAACATCACCCCCAGCTTGTCGATGTTCATGCCCTCGACCAGGTGCAGCCGGAGCAGGTTCCGCTGCTCGCTCTTGAGCTGCGCGAGCGCGGCGGCGAACGCCTCCTTGAACTCGGTCTGGTAGCGGCCGCGCAGGTAGGTGAGCTCCGGGTCCTCGGTCGCCGCCATGACCTGATCGTCGCCGCCCAGGTCGCCGAGCGGCTTGTCGCTGCGCTGGCGCAGGAGCGAGATCGCGGTGCGCATCGCCACCACCCGCAGCCAGCCGAGCAGCGCCCCCTGGCCCGCGTACTCGGCAATCTTGGCGGGCCCCGGGCCGGCGCTGATGAACAGCTTGGCGCGCAACAGCTGCTTGACCTCGGCGAGGGTGCTGTCGGGCAGCGCCAGGCGGCCCAGGAATGCCGGCACGTGCGACAAGAAGCGCTGCTCGAACACGGCCAGGGCGGCCGGCGAGCCGCTGGCGCAGCCGCAGGCCAGGTACAGCTCGGCGGCGCGCTCGGCCGGCGGGCTCTGGTCGGCCCGGCGCGCCGCCAGGTAGGAGGCGAACGCCGCCAGCGGGACCTCGACACCGGGCCAGGCGGCGCGGGCGCCCTCCCACAGCGCCCGGACCGGCGGCGCAGGATCGGCGGCAGCTGGAGCACCCGGAGGACCGGACGGCGCAGACGGATTGTTCATCTAACCAGCTAGGCAAGCGGCGGCGGCATTGTCAAGGCAGAGCTCGCGCGGTCGCTCGCTGAGACGGAGATTCGGCCGGTCAAGCGGGCTCTGGGGCCGGCTCAGGGAGCGGGGTAGGTCGCACATACTCGCAGGCCCTGGCTCGCGGTGCGGGCGCCGGGGGCGACCTCGGTGCGCTGGCTGACCGCGCAGGCGGCGGCGGCGGCGGCGTACCCGCAGCCGCGCAGCAGGCAGCACCGCTTGGCGCTCGGCGAGCGGACCCACTCCTCGGCGTTGCCGAGCATGTCGTAAAGACCCAGCGGGCTGCGCGAGGCCGGGTGGGAGCCGACTTCATCGAGGCCGAGCGCGCGCGGCTCGTGCTCGTAGGTCTCGCCGAAGTTGGCGTCTGCGGGAGCCAGCGTGTCGCCGTGGGGATACTCGCGCTCGTCGGCGCCGCGGGCGGCGCGCTCCCACTCCTGCTCGCTGCACAGCCGCGCCCCCGGCAGCCGGCGGGTCTCGGCGAGCCACTGCACGAACGCCTGCGCATCGGCGAAGGTCAGGCCCGTCACCGGAAAGCGCCGCCAGTCCTGCGCCGCCCGCTGCGCCCGCCCCTGATAGTGGAGGAGCTCGCCTTCGCGGGCGCGGTAGACCTCGCCCCCCGCCTGCACGGTCAGCTCGTAGGTGCCGTCGCGGCGCTCGGCGAGTTGCAGGCTGGCCGGCCCCGCACCGGCGTGCGGCAGGCGGCGCGCCCGCTCGGCCGCCGGCAGCGCCCGCAGGTAGGTGAGGTAGTCGGCAAACGTGGTCTCCCGCTCGGCGATGAGGTACGGCCCGGTGGTCAGCGGGTGCAGCGGATCGGCGCGGTGGCGGCGCACCGGCTCGGGCGCGGCGCTGCCGAACAGCGACTTGCCGGCCGCTACATACACCATGCCGGGCGGCACCGCGCCGAGCCGGGGCAGATCGATGTGCAGCCGGATCGCCTCGCGCCCGACGAGCAGCGGGTAGCGCACCGGGACCCGCTCGGGGGCGGTGAGGGTCAGGATGTACGAGCCCTGCTCG
>DAOMZC010000459.1:0-5644 GCA_035437965.1 Pseudomonadota bacterium | reverse complement strand
CGAGCGACTCGGCGACGTCCGGGGGATCCTTGCCCAGCGCCTTTTCGCGCAGCTCGAGCGCGCGCTGCGCCAGCGGCTCGGCCTTGGCGTACTGCGCCTGCGCGAAGTAAAGCGCCGCCAGGCGATTCTGCGCCTGCGCCAGCGGCTCGGGCTTGGCGTCCTTTTCGCGCTGGCGGACCAGGTTCTGCAGGCTCTGCTCGGCCTTGGCGTAGTCGCCCTGGTTGAACGCCTGCTCGGCCTCGGCCTCCAGCGGGTCGGAGCTCGGCTTGGGGGCCTCCAGGCTGCACGCTCCGGAGTAGAAAAGCTGGGTCGCCTGCAGCTTGCGCTCGCGCTCTTCGGCGCGCCGCTGCACCGCCCCCGCGATCGCCCCCGCCGCCAGCTTGCCGAGTACCAGCGAAGACGACACCCCCAGGCTCGCCACCTGCGAGTTGAGCCCCGCCAGGTTGCCCGAGCGCAGGATCGAAGTGGTGCTGGTCACTGACTGCAGCGCATCACCCGGCACGAGCCCGCTGCCGCCGCCGGTCACCGAAGACGCGACCGCGCCGGCAAGCGCGCCCCCGGGCAGCTGCGCGCCCAGCTTCTGAAATAACGCACATCCCGGCAGCGCAGCGACCACCGCCAGCGCCACCGTGCCTGCAGCCAGCTGGCTGCAGACTGCTCGCAATAACTTCCCCATAGTTATTTAGTCCCCGTCTTCACGCAGCGAAATCCCACATCGAGCTGCACCTGCTCTTGCTGAAGTCGAATACGCCCCGCACCCCGACAGGCCTCGGCGGCCAGCGAGTAGCTCCCGCCGCGGATCACCCGCAGCACCGCCGCCTCCTTCTTTCCCTTGCCGGCGGGCGCGCTGCCTGGGCCGTCCGCGGCGTCGACCACCGGATCTTTGCAGGGCTCGCTGCAGGTCGGATAGGGAATGACGAACCGATCCAGCACCCACTCCGCGACGTTGCCGCCCAGATCCATGATCCCCAGGGGAGTGCGGTCCTGGGTCGCCTTGCCGACCGGGCTTGGTTGATTCTTGTAGTCGCGGCAGCGGCGCTCGGCGGGCAGCTCCTCGCCGCGCCCGAAGACCACGCCGCCGCAGGTCGGCAGCGCCGCGCCCCACGGGAACAGGCGCTCGTCCGGGCCGCGCGCCGCGAGCTCCCACTCGGCTTCGGAGGGAAGGCGCTTGCCCAGGCTTGTGCAGTAGCGCTGCGCGCCGTGCCAGCTGACCAGCACCGCCGGCAGATTCGCCGCCCCTGGCCGCACCCGGAACTCGCCGCGCTTGCCGCCGCTGTGCTCGATGCCGCTGCCTTCCTCGTTCACATCGAGGAGCAGCGATTTGTCGGCCAGGACGTGCCGCTTGTCTTTGACCTTCAGGTCCTTCTGCTCGTTGAGCCAGGCCACCAGCTGCTCATTTGTGACCTCTGTCTGATCCATATAGAGGTCGCTGACCTGGACCATCCGCTGCGGCTGCTCGCGCTCGTAGAGCTCGCGCCGGCAGCTGGTGCCGGTCTTCTGGCACAGCGCCAGGGCGGCATCGATCTGCTCGCTGGTGCTGCCCATCGCGAAGCGCGCGCCGGCAATCGCCACCATGCCGGCCGGCGCATTGGGGTCGGGACGCTGCGCCTCGGGAGGCGGGGTCTGTTTTATCAGCTCGGGAGTCTGCATGTCCGCCGGCTTGACCCGCGGATCGGTGACCGGAGGCGACTGCGGCCGTGAGCGCACGACGCCGATGATCCCGCCCGTGAGCACCACCGCCCCGGCGACGCCGGCCAGGATCGCGGCGCGCAGCGAGTGACCCGCCGGCGGCCTCGGCTCGGCGGGAACGCCGGCCTGATTTACGGCCTGATTCGCGGCCTGATTGACGGCCTGATTCACGGCCTGATTTACGATCGGAGGCCCGGCCACCGCGGGCAGGTTCGGATCGTCGATCGCCATGGTGCCGGCACGTCCGGCCGGACTCTGGGCCGGGCTCGGCACCGGACTCTGCGCCAGCGCGGCCGCCTCGCCAGCGATCGTCCGGGCCTCGGCGGGAGCCAGCAGCGGGTGCTTTCCCGATGGCTCGTGCGGAAGCGCGACCGCCTGCAGGACACCGGTGCTCGCGGCGCCGAGCCGCTCCAGCTCGATGATCGTCTCGGCCATGCTCGGGCGGACCGCCGGGTCCTTGGCGAGCATCCGATGGACGAACGCCGCCAGCGGCAGCGGCACGCTCGGCTGGCGCTCGCGCAGCGGCGGCGGCTCGGTCATAAGGTGAGCGGCCATGATCTCGCCGAGGCCACTGCCGGCAAACGGCGGCTGCCCGGCCAGCATCTCGTAGATCATGACCCCCAGCGAGTAGACGTCCGACTTGGTGGTGACAAGGGCCGCCCCCCGACACTGCTCGGGCGCCATGTAGACCGGCGTACCGAGGATCGAGTTCGCCTGCGTCTTCATCACGTGCTCTTCGGCGATCTTGGCGATGCCGAAGTCGAGCACCTTGGCCCGCTCGCCGCTCGGCGCCTCGGGGTCCTTGACGATGATGACGTTGTCCGGCTTAAGGTCGCGGTGGACGATCCCCTTTTCATGCGCCGCCGCCAGCACGGAAGCGATCTGGCGGGCGATGCGCAGCGTGTCCACCCCCAGCGGTCCGCGCTCGATGCGCTTGGCCAGGGAGTCCCCCTTCAGGTACTCCATGACGATGTACGTCGTCCCGTCCTGGAGCCGGCTGAACTCGAAGATCTCGACCACTCCCGGGTGCTCGATGAGGTTGGCCGCCTTGGCTTCGTTGAGGAAGCGCGCCGCGACCTGCGGGCTCTGGGCAAACTGCGGGTGCAGGACCTTGATCGCGGCGCGGCGGCCGATCTCCTGGTGCACGGCCTCGAAGACCGCGCCCATGCCGCCCTCGCCGAGCTTCCGCACCACCCGGTAGCTTCCGATCGTCTGACCTTCGGTGAGCATCACGATTTAATCACAATGATTTTATCGTAATTTATATAACAGTTTAGAGCGGGATTCTCCTCCCATTTGCACAGCGCGCGTCAATTAGTGCCGGATTTTGGCCACTCTGGGGGCGGACTGGGGCGACCTCAAGGCGTCCTCAGGCACTTCTGCGGTAACCGGAGAAGCGCGCGCGCTCGGTTTTCCCCGTCGCAGACAAAAAGAAAATGCAGGTAATGCATTTTTTCCTAGCCAGGGAAAAACAAAATGGTAGATTCCCGATTGCCCCGCCGTTCAGCCGAAGCGTTCGCCCCCCCAAGCGCCAGGCTGCCCGTCGGGGCATTTTTTTTGCCCGCTTTCTCTTTCATTGTCCTGGGGAAATTACGGGGGTCCGCTATGGAGCCTGCGCCGCCAGCTGCTCGTGCCGTCGCGTACCGGCCCAGCGCTTGAGCCAGCCCGGCTCGCGGAGCGTGGTCTTGTGGACCGTAGGCCGATCGCTGGTCGTCGCGTGGACGAACTGGCCGTCGCCGATGTACACGCCGACGTGGGTGATCTTTAGTTTGCCGGGGGGTTTTCCGGGGAGTTTGCCATCGGGCGCCTGGGGGCTCACGGGTGGCGCATCGGCCGAGACGAAGAACAGGAGGTCGCCGGGCTGCAGCTCGCTGATCGCCTCGGCGGTCGGCTGTCCCACCGGTCGCATGGACTGCCACTCGAACTGCTGATGGGCGTCGCGCGGCACCGTCACCCCGCACGCCTCGTAGGCGTTGGAGACGAGCCCCGAGCAGTCGATGCCATAGGTCGACCGCCCTCCCCAAAGATACGGCGAGCCCTCGTGCGCCAGCGCCTGCTCGACGATGCAGGCGCGGGTCAGCGCGGGCGGCTGCGGCTCCTTCTGCAGGTCGCCGCGCTGGGCGAAGCCGTGCCGGCCATCGGGAAGCGCGACCTCGACCCAGCGCTCGCTCAGCTCGCGCACCGGCCGCATGGCGACGCCGAGCGGCAGCACGACAAGGGGGTTGCTGCGGGTCAGATCCGGCTGCGGATACACGTTGGTAAAGCGCGACACGACGCGCCACAGCGCCCCGCTGCGGTAGGGCGGCGCCGGCTCCGGCCAGGGCATGAGCGATTGGACCTGGATGTAGCCGCGGTAGCGCGCGGCGGTCTCGATCAGAAAAAAGCGTCCGCCCGGCAGCGCGCAGTCGCCAGCCGGCGCCGCGATGATCTCGACCGTGTCGCCAAATAGCGCCTGATCGGCAAGCGGTGACTCCGCCTCGGGGCGCTCCATCAGATCGGCGACCGGGGTGACCACGACGGCGCGGCGCACGCCCCCAAGCTTCTGCCTTGCCAAGACAAGCTCGGCGGAGCACGCAGGCGGCCCCCCCCGCTCCCGCTTGCCTCCGCACCCAGAGGTGAGGGTCAACCCCACAGCCAGCGCCGCCAGGCTTGCCAGCGCCGCCAGGCTTGCCAGCGCCGCCAGGCTTGCCAGCGCCGCCAGGTCTGGATGTCGTCCCACTCGTCCCGTCAACCGCCCGGCCCAAAGGCTGCCAAGGCTCCTCCACCGGAAAGCTCGACCCTTGCCGGGCCGGCGACAAAAAGCTCCGCTCCGCGGGCTCCGCTCCGACTCACAAACGCCGCTTGCTGCTGTCACGGTAGCGCGCCTCCTTTTAAGTTCCTGTCGCGGCTCGGACCGCAGCGTAAATCCTTACAGGCTTTCGCAATGCAGGCGATATGGTTTATAGTGAGCTAATTAATCTGCAGCGCGTTCGATGCATAGGTGCCCCCCCTTGCCCTTAGTCTGCTTCTCCCAAGGGTGGTCACCTTCAGCCAGGGGGGCTTCGAATCGCCGTGCAGTAGGAGCCTTCGCCGATGAGGTTTGCCTGCGAGCAGTGTCAGACCAAGTACACGATCCCCGACGAGCGAGTCCGCGGGAAAATCCTCAAGATCCGCTGTAAGAACTGCAACTGCCAGATCACCATCAGCGAAGGCGGCGTGCGCACCGCGCGGCCCATGGAAGCAGCGGGCGGCGATACGATCATTCCCACCAAGGGCTCGCTGCCGGCGCTCGGCGAGGGCGGCGACGCCACCATGATCGGCGGCATGGCCGACTTCTTCACCGGTCCGTCGGCGACTGCCGTACCGCCGGCGGATGACTGGTACATCTCGGTGGACGGCGCGACCGCCGGGCCGATGCCGCTGCCCGAGCTGGCGCAGCGGGTGGTCGCCCAGGACGCGACGCCCGCCCACGAGGTGTTCGTCTGGCGCGAGGGCCTGGGCGAGTGGCTGCCCCCCGCCGACGTCCCCGAGGTCAAGGCGGCGGTGACGCAGGAGCGCCGGGTGCCGGCGCCCAAGCCGCGCATCGCGACCAAGCTCGGGCTGTCGCCGATCCAGCCGGCGGCATCGCCGTCGGCGTCGGCGGCGCTGTCGCTGTCCGGGGTCGGCGGCTCGCTGCTCGACGAGAATGAGGACGCCACGCAGATCGGCAGCCTGAGCGCGCCGATCGGGCCGCCGGCGCCGGTCCCGGCCGAGAACTCGGGCCTGGCCCTGGAGCCGGTGGACTTCGACGTAGTCACGGATCTGCCGGCGCCGCCCAAGCCTCAGGCCAAGCCCGCGCCGCCGGCCAAGCCCAAGGGCCCGCCGGCGTTCAAGCCGCCCCCGCCGATCCCCGGTCCGCCGGGAGCCGGGGCCGGGCCGCGCGGCCCGCAGCCGCCCAAGTCAGTGCCGCCCTTCGATGTGACGCCGCCGCTCGGCT